>NZ_QGSW01000202.1:0-25760 GCF_003176715.1 Micromonospora sp. S4605 | reverse complement strand
CGGGACTGCTGCGGCGCGGCGGCCGGCGGCCGGGCCACCGCCGTCGGCGGGCGCACCTGGGCGCGGGCCGCCGGGGCGGCCGGCGAGGACGGGGCGGCGGAGACCGGGCTGGCCTGGCCGGCTGCCCGGACCTGCTGGGAGAGCACGACCTTCAGCTGCCGGGCCACCCCGGCCAGCGCGGCGGCGCTGGGCCAGCGAGCGGCCGGATCCTTGGCCAGTGCCCGCTCGACCACGGCCCGGACCTGCGGCGGGATGTCGGCGGGCAGCGGCCGGGGGGCCTCCCGGACGTGCCGCATGGCGATCTCGAGCGGGTTGTCGCCCTCGAACGGCCGCCGCCCGGCCAGGCACTGGTAGGCGACCACGCCGAGGGCGTAGACGTCCGAGGCGGGGGTGGCGACGCCGCCGGTGGCCTGCTCCGGCGAGATGTACGAGGCGGTGCCGAGCACCGAGCCGGCGGCGGTGAGCTGCCCGACCAGGTCGGAGCGGGCGATGCCGAAGTCGGTCAGCACCAGCGTGCCGTTCGGCCGGACCAGCAGGTTGCCGGGCTTGACGTCCCGGTGCACGATGCCCTTCTCGTGCGCGGCGTGCAGCGCGTCGGCCGCCTGGGCCATCAGCGCCATCGTCCGGGCCGGGGTGAGCCGGCCGACCCGGTTCAGGGTGGCCGACAGCGCGTCGCCCTCGACGTACTCCATCACCAGGAAGGCGATCTGCTGGTCGTTGCCGAAGTCGTAGACGTCGACCACGCCCGGGTGGTTGATGGTGGCCATGGTGCGGGCCTCGCCGCGGAACCGCTCCGCGAAGCCGGGCTCGTCCAGCAGCGCGGGGAGCAGGCTCTTCACCGCGACCGTCCGGCCGAGCACCTGGTCGGTGCCGCGCCAGACGTCGCCCATGCCGCCGCTGGCGATCCGCTCGTCGAGGCGGTATCGGTTGCCGAGCAGCACGCCGGGGCTGAGCATGTCAGCGGCCCCCCGGGTCGGTGATCGCCGCCCGCATGATCTGGCCGCCGATCCGGGCCGCCTCGGCGCTGCCGCCCGCCTCCTCCAGCAGGACGCAGACCGCGGAGACCGGGGTGCCGTTCTTGTCGAGCGCGAAGCCGATGAACCAGCCGTGGTCGCGGGTCTGCGGGCCGGACTGGGCGGTGCCGGTCTTGCCGCCGACGGTGTAGCCGTTGATCTTCGCGTTACCGCCGGTGCCGTTCTCGACCACGCTGACCATCATCTCCCGCAGGTCGGCGGCAACCTGGCCGCTGACCGGCTGGCGCAGCTCCCGCGGGTTGGCGGTGTAGTAGCTGGTGGTGCGGTCCGGGCCGAGCAGCTGGCGGACCAGGTAGGGCCGCATCTGGCTGCCGCCGTTGGCGATCGACGCGGCGATCATCGCCCCTTCCAGCGGGGTCATCCGGACGTCGCGCTGGCCGATCGAGGACTGGGCGAGCGCCGCCGGGTCGTCACCGCCGTCGGCGTTCTGCATGTCGCCGGTACGGCTGGCGGCCACCGGGTGCCCGCCCTCGCCGAGCTGGCCCACGGTGAGGTCGTCCTGCTCGAAGCCGAACTGGCGGGCCTTCTCCTTGATGGCGTCGGCGCCGAGCCGGATGCCGAGCTGGGCGAATCCGGTGTTGCACGACTCGGTGACCGCTTCCAGCAGGCTGACCTGGGACTCCGGGCAGATCGACGCGGCGGCGTTGCGGATCGGGGTGCCGGAGGTCGGCGGGGTGAAGCTGGCGCCGGCCGGGATCTGGGTGCTCTTGCCGACGCCGTTCTCCAGCGCCGCGGCCGCTACCACGATCTTGAAGGTGGAGCCGGGCGGCAGCACCTCGCCGAGCGCGCGGTTGCTCAGCGGGCGGTCCTCGTCCTGCTCCAGCTTGTTGTACGCCGCGGTGGCCGCCTTGGTGTCGTGGCTGGCCAGCGGGTTCGGGTCGAAGCTCGGCATGGAGACGAGCGCCTGCACCGCCCCGGTACGCGGGTCGATGGCGATCGCCGCCCCCTTGCTGACCCCCTCCCTGTTGTTCCGCAGCTGGTCGTACGCGACGTCCTGGGCGCGCTTGGAGATGGTGAGCAGCACGTTGCCGCCGGCGGTCTGGTCGCCGGTGAACATGTCCTTGAACCGGTCGATGAAGAGCTGGTCGCTGGTGCCGGCGAGGAAGTCGTTCTCGCTCCGCTCGATGCCGGTGTCCGCGAGGTTGACCGGCTTGTAGCCGAGCACGTGCGCGTACTTGGCGCCGCCCGGGTAGGTGCGCTGGTACCTCAGCTCGCCGTCGGTCTCCTTGCTGACCGCGAACGCGGTGCCGCCGGCCTCGATGTTGCCGCGCTTGCGCTCGTACTCGGCGACCTGGACCCGACCGTTGTAGTCGCTGGTGCGGTATTCGTCCGCCTTGTAGGCCTGGATCCAGTTCAGGTTCGCGAAGAGCAGCCCGAAGAGGATCATCACGACGACGCCGACCCGGCGCAGGGGTGCGTTCACGGCCTGATCACCTCCGTGGGAGCACCGTGCAGTTGCTCCGGCGGGCCGCCGGAGGGTCGGACCGGCCCGCCGCCCCCGGTGACCGGGCGGCGGGCCGCGTCGGAGACCCGCAGCAGCACGGCGATCAGCAGCCAGTTCGCCATCAGCGACGAGCCACCGGCGGAGAGGAACGGGGTGGTCTGGCCGGTCAGCGGGATGAGCTTGCTGATCCCGCCGACGATCACGAAGACCTGCAGGCCGAGGGTGAAGGCCAGGCCGCCGGCGAGCAGCTTGCCGAACGAGTCCCGTACCGCCAGCGCGGCGCGCAGCCCCCGCTCGACGATCAGCAGGTAGACCACGAGCAGCGCGGAGAGGCCGAACAGGCCGATCTCCTCGCCGATGCCGGCGAAGATGAAGTCGTTCTGCACCTCGGGCAGCAGGCCCGGCTGGCCGCCACCCGGCCCGGCGCCGAACAGCCCGCCGGTGCCCAGCGCGAGCAGCCCCTGCACCAGCTGGTAGCCGTCGTCGTGCGGGTCGGCGAACGGGTCCAGCCAGATCTGCGCCCGCAGGTAGAAGTTGGCGAAGGGACCGCCGACCACGTCGCCGAGCACGTACGCCAGGTAGGCGCCGCCGAAGAAGAGCACCAGGCCGATGAGCAGCCAGCTGACCCGTTCGGTGGCGATGTAGAGCGTCACCACGAACATGCCGAAGTAGAGCAGCGAGGTGCCCAGGTCCTTCTCGAAGATGAGGACCAGGAGGCTGATCAGCCAGACCACCACGACCGGGCCGAGGTCGCGCCCGCGGGGAAAGTCGATGCCGAGGAACCGGCGGCTGGCCAGCGACAGCACCTCGCGCTTGCGCACCAGGTAGTAGGCGAAGAAGGCCAGCAGCGCCAGCTTGGCGAACTCGCCGGGCTGGATCGAGAACGTCTCGCCGAACTTGATCCACAGCTTGGCGCCGTTGATCTCCGAGTAGCGGCTGGGCAGCACCGCCGGGATCATCACCAGCACGATGCCGGCCAGCCCCAGGGTATACGCGTACCGGGAGACCGACCGGTGGTCGCGCATCAGGGCGAGCAGCCCGGCGGCCAGGATGACCGAGAGCAGCGTCCAGGCCAGTTGCCGGCCACCCGTGCCGGCGAAGATGGCCAGGTTCTCCCGGTCGGCGGGCAGCGCATCCCCGAGGTCGAGCCGGCGCAGGAAGCCCACCCCGATGCCGTTGAGCAGGGCCACCGCCGGCAGCAGGGCCGGGTCGGCGAACGGTGCGAGGAACCGGATCACCAGGTGCAGGCCGAGGAAGACCGCGGTCAGCGCGGCGGCCGGGATCCAGAAGTCGGGGGTGACCGTGTCGAGCACCTTCGCCTCGACCATCGCCCCGTACGCGGCCACCAGACCCATCGCCAGCAGCAGCAGCGACAGCTCGGCGTTGCGCCGGGACCGGGCCAGGCGTACGCCGGGCTGCTCGCCCGTGGTGGCGGGCGAGGATGCCGGGGTGGCCGGTGCGGTCACTATCGTCCTCGGATTCGAGCCGGCGCCTATTCCGGCGACCGGCAGGCGGCCGGATCCAGCGCCGGCGCGATGGTGTCGGAGGGCGGGGCGTCGGGCGTGCTGGCCGGCGCGGCGCTACCGCTCGGCGCGCCGCCGGGCGTCGGGCTGCCCGTGACCGGACCGGGCGTCGCGCCCGGCGACGGCGCGCCCGGGGTCGGCGTCGCGCCGGTGGCCGCCGCCGTCACCGTGGGGCTCGGCGGGCAGATCGGCTTCAGGTTCGGGTTCGTCGGGCTGTCGCTGGTCAGCTCGGCCAGCCGGCGCTCGGCGTCCGGCTCGCTCTTGGCCGGGATGCCCTGCTTGACCTGCTCCTGCGCGGCCAGGGTGAGATCGTCCAGTTCGGCCGGGCTGGTGGAGTGCACCGTGGAGAGATCCATGCCGGCGATCTGGCCCTGGATGCCCCGGAAGACCGCCACCTGGCCGTCCTCCGTCGCCCCGACGTAGTACTGCCGCTGGGTGTAGCTCCACCCGCCGAACAGGCCGCCGCCGACGATCACCAGCAGCGCGAGCGTCATCGCGGCGGCGCGGACCGGCCGGTGCCGGCGGCGCTCCGGCTCGTCCTCGGCGGCCGCCGCCGGCTCCTCCGGGGCGGCGGGCCGGGGAGCGGACAGCGCCGAGGCCCGGGCCGCCGGGGTGGAGACGTCGGCGGAGGTGGCCATACCGCGGTCGCGGGCGGCGGCGCCGCCGACGATCGGGGTGGCCTCGACGATGTCCTGGTCGGTGGCGTCGGCGATGATCACCGTGATGTTGTCCGGACCGCCGCCGCGCAGCGCGAGCTGCACCAGCCGCTCCACGCACTGCTGCGGGTCGGCGTACTCGCGCATGGTGTCCGCGATGGTGTCCGCGCTGACCACGCCGGAGAGCCCGTCGCTGCAGATCAGGTAGCGGTCGCCGGGCAGCACCTGGCGGACGGAGTATTCCGGGTCGATGTCGCGGCCGTCGAGCGCCCGGGTCAGCAGCGAGCGCTGGGGGTGGCTGCTCGCCTCCTCGGCGCTGATCCGGCCCTCGTCGACCAGCATCTGGACGTAGGTGTCGTCCTTGGTGATCTGCGCGAACTCGCCGTTGCGCAGCAGATAGGCACGCGAGTCACCGATGTGGACCATGCCCAGCTTGCTGCCGGAGAAGAGGGTGGCGGTGAGCGTGGTGCCCATCCCCTCCAGCTGTGGGTTGGCGTCCACGGTGTCGCGGAGCTGCTGGTTGGCGGTGCCCACCGCCGACCGCAGCGCGTCCACGAGGGCGTCCCCGGGGACGTCCTCATCCAGTGGCGCCATGGCGCCGATGACGATGTTGCTGGCGACGTCACCGGCGGCCATGCCGCCCATGCCGTCGGCGACGGCGAGCAGCCGCGGCCCGGCGTAGACGGAATCCTGGTTACCGTCTCGGATCAGACCGCGGTCGCTGTGGGCCGCATAGCGCAGGGTCAGAGTCATGGCCGTAATTCGAGGGAAGTGCGGCCGATCCGGATCGGCACGCCGAGGGGGACGGGGGTTGGTCCGGTGACCTTAGCGCGATCCAGGTACGTCCCGTTAGTCGAGCCGAGATCCTCGACGAACCACTGCCCGTCGCGCGGCACCAGCCGGGCGTGCCGCGCGGAGGCGTAGTCGTCGGTGATGACGAGGGTGGAGTCCTCAGCCCGACCGATGGTGATCTGCGCTTCACCGAGCGTGATCCTGGTGCCGGCCAGCTGGCCGGCGGTGACCACCAGCTGGTGGGCCGCCCTGCCCCGCTTCACCTTCGCCGGCTTCGCCGCCTGCCCGGTCGACGCGCCGACCGCCCGGGGCGCGGCCACCAGCCGGCCCGACCGGGCGCCCGCGAAGAGATCCCGGCGGATGACGCCGACCACCGTGAACACGAAGATCCACAGCAGGATGAGGAACCCGAACCGGGCGACGGTGATGACGAGTTCCGGCAAGGCGGGTCAGCCGTCCACGCGGAAGGTCAGCGTCGTGGTGCCCAGCTGGATCATGTCCCCGGGGTTGAGCGCGACGGCGGAGACCCGCTGGCCGTTGACCATCGTGCCGTTGGTCGACCCGAGGTCGGTCAGCACGACCTGGCCGCCGTCGAAGTCCAGCCGGGCGTGCCGCCGCGAGATGCCGACGTCCGGCAGGCGCAGGTTGGCCTGGTCGCCCCGACCGATCACGGTCGAGCCCATCTGCAGCGGGTAGGTGCGCCCGTCACCGGAGACCAGCCGGACGTTGCGGCCGCCGCCGTGCCCCGGCGGGGGGCCGTAGCCGCCGCCCTGGTCGTAGGCGGGGTACGCGGGCGGACCGGCGTCGTAGCCGGGCGCCGACACCGGGGCGACCTCGCCGCCGGTGTAGACCTCGGCGGTGACCCGGAACATGCCGGTGTCCAGCCCCTCGCCGCGTTCGATCTCGACGATCACGTCGCCGTAGACCGTCCAGGCCTGCTCGCCGATGAACTCCGCCTGCGACTGGGCCAGTTCCTGGGCCAGCGCGGCGGCGTACGGCGCCAGCCGACTGTGGTCGTACGGCGAGAGATCGATCACGTAGCGGTTGGGCACCAACGTGCGCCCACCAGCCAGGATGGCCTTGTGCGCCTCGGCCTCCCGCTGCATGGCGTTGAGGATCTCCACGGGGTGGACCACCCCTTTGAAGACCTTGGCGAAGGCCCCCTCGACCAGGCCTTCCAGACGCTTCTCGAAGCGTTGCAGCACGCTCACCGGCTCCTCCTCGGGTCCCGAGGACATGATGGTATCCGGCCGGGGCGCGCGCAGCTCACACGCCGCTCGGCCGGCTGGCGCCCGCCCGTTCGGACGGGCCGATGTTGTCGTGCTACTCTTTCGTCCGCCACGAACGGTAACCGCTCGACGAACGGTAACCGGATCGCGGCCGACGACCGGAGCCGGGAACCTGGCCGGGCCCCGCTGGAGACAGCAGGACCGGCACAGACTACAGTGTTCGAGGTCGAGCCACGGGGAAGTGGCGGAATGGCAGACGCGCACGGTTCAGGTCCGTGTGCCCGAAAGGGCGTGGGGGTTCAACTCCCCCCTTCCCCACCAGAAGAAGACGAGGGCTCCGCAGCGATGCGGGGCCCTCGCTCCGTATCGGGGCGTGCCGTACGTCACGCTATGCTCCGATGGTTTCTGCCTCCGATGGACCAGGAGTGGCCTGTGAGTGTCGCGTTCGTGACCGGGTCGGGCGGGCTGATCGGCTCCGAGGCGGTCCGGCACTTCGCCGGCCTCGGTCTCGACGTCGTCGGCATCGACAACGACATGCGGCAGGAGTTCTTCGGCGAGGAGGCGTCGACCGCCTGGAACGTCCGGCGGCTCACCGACGAGCTGGGGAGCGCGTACTCGCACCACAGCATCGACATCCGGGACCGGGACGCGCTGGCGAAGCTCTTCCGCCGGTACGGCACCGACGTCGCGGTGGTGGTGCACACCGCCGCGCAGCCCTCGCACGACTGGGCGGTGCGCGACCCGTTCACCGACTTCGACGTCAACGCCGCCGGCACCCTCAACGTGCTGCAGAACGTCCGCGAGCACTGCATCGAGGCGCCGGTCATCCACTGCTCCACCAACAAGGTCTACGGCGACCGGCCGAACAGCCTGCCGCTGGTGGAGCTGGAGACCCGCTGGGAGATCGAGCCGGGGCACCCGTACGAGCAGGGCATCCGCGAGGACATGTCGATCGACTCCTGCCTGCACTCGATCTTCGGCGCCTCCAAGGTGGCCGCCGACGTGATGGTGCAGGAGTACGGCCGCTACTTCGGCATGAAGACGGCCTGCTTCCGCGGCGGCACGCTGACCGGCCCGGCCCACTCCGCCACCGAACTGCACGGCTTCCTCGGCTACGTGATGCGGGCCAACATGGAGCGCCGGATGTACAAGATCTTCGGCTACCAGGGCAAGCAGGTGCGGGACGCGATCCACAGCTCGGACGTGGTCTCGGCGTTCGAGGCGTTCTTCCGCAACCCGCGCTCGGCGGCGGTCTACAACCTCGGCGGCGGCCGGCACTCCAACACCTCGATGCGCGAGGCCTTCACGCTGGCTCAGGAGATCACCGGCCACGAGATGATCTCCGAGTACGTCGAGGCGAACCGGATCGGCGACCACAAGTGGTGGATCGGCTCCAACGAGGCCTTCCAGGCCGACTACCCGGAGTGGAAGCAGGTCTACGACGTCCCCATGATCATGCGGGAGATCTACGAGGCCAACGTGGACAAGTGGGTGCCGGGGGCATGACGTCGGGCCGCAAGCGCAACGTCCTCGGCGTCCTGGTCGACGCCACCGACTACGCCGCCGCCACCGAGCAGGTGGTGGCCGCCGCGCAGGAGCGCCGGCCGTTGGCGCTGACCGCGCTCGCCGTGCACGGGGTGATGACCGGGGTGCTCGACCGGGCGCACAACGCGCGGCTGAACTCCTTCGACGTGGTCACCCCGGACGGTCAGCCGGTGCGCTGGGCGCTCAACCTGCTGCACGGCGCCGGTCTCACCGACCGGGTCTACGGCCCGACGCTGACCCTGCACGTGCTCTCCCGGTTCGCCGACGAGGGACTGCCGGTCTACCTCTACGGCTCCACCGAGGAGACGCTCTCCCGACTGATCCCGGCGCTGGAGCGGATGTTCCCGGCCCTCAAGATCGCCGGGGTGGAGCCGTCCAAGTTCCGCGCCGTGCGACCCGGCGAGGACGTCGAGATCGCCGACCGGATCAAGGCCAGCGGGGCCCGGCTCGTGCTGGTCGGGCTGGGCTGCCCGCGCCAGGAGGTCTTCGCGTACGCCATGCGGCCGCTGCTGGACATGCCGCTGATGGCGGTCGGCGCGGCCTTCGACTACCACGCCGGGTTGCTGCGCAAGCCGCCACCGTGGATGCAGCGGGCCGGCCTGGAGTGGCTCTGGCGGCTCGGCCTGGAGCCCAAGCGGCTCTGGCACCGCTACCTGGTGCTCAACCCGGCCTACCTGAGCCGGTTGTTCGGCCAGAAGACCGGGCTGTGGAAGGCGACCCCGCCGGCGCCGGCCACCGAGCGCCCGGCCGGCTTCGCGGTCTGACGCCGCCTCCGCCGTACGCGCGAGGGCCCCTCCCGGCTGGGAGGGGCCCCGCACGGCCGCTGGTCAGAGGGTCAGCGTCCAGGTGTTGATGTAGCCGGTGTCACCGCCGTAGACGTCCCGCACCCGCAGCTGCCAGGTGCCGTTCGCCGCCTCGCTGGACAGGTTCACCGTGTAGGTGGTGTTGATGTTGTCCGCGCTGTCCCAGAAGCTGCTGTTCTTCAGCCGGTAGGACGAGCCGTCCGGGGCGACCAGGTCGACCACCAGGTCACCGCGCCAGGTGTGCACGATGTTCACCGCCACGGTCGAGCTGGACGAGGCGTTGCGGGCGCAGCCGGAGATGGTGATCGGGCTGGAGACCGTGGCGCCGGTGTCCGGGATCGCCACGTCGGTGCCGTTGCTGCCGGAGCAGCCGCCGCCACCGGAGCCGGTCACCGTCAGCGTGTACGTCGCGGTCCGGGTGCCCGAGGCCGCGCTGCCGGTGACGGTCACCGGGTAGGTGCCGGGCGGGGTGCTGGCCGAGGTGCTGATGGTCAGCGTCGACGAACCACCCGAGGTCACCGTGGCCGGGTTGAACGAGGCGGTCGCGCCGGACGGCAGGCCGCTGGCGGAGAGGCTGACCGACTGGGCCGAGCCGTTGGTGGTGGCGGTGCTGACCGTGGTGGTCACCGAGCCGCCGGGCGCGGTGGAACCGGAGGTCGGCGAGACCGAGACGGAGAAGTCGTTCACCGGCGGGGTGCCGTCGTTCACCACGTAGAGCAGCCGGTTGGGGGTGCCGGTGCCCGGGTTGGTCACCACGTTCGGGGTGGCGTTGTTGACCAGACTGTCGCGCACCTGCTGCGGGCTCCACGACGGGTTCGCCGAGAGCACCAGCGCCGCGGCGCCGGCGACGTGCGGGGACGCCATCGAGGTGCCGCTGATCGTGTTCGTGGCGCTGTTGCCGGTGTACCAGGCGGACGTGATGTTGACCCCCGGCGCCAGGATGTCGACGCAGGTGCCGTAGTTGGAGAAGCTCGCGGCCGCGTCGTTGTTCTGGGTGGCGCCGACGGTGATCGCCGAGGCGACCCGGGCCGGCGAGTAGTTGCAGGCGTTCTGCCGGTTGCCGAAGATGTCGCCGTTGCCGGCCGCGACGGCGTACGTGATGCCGGAGTTGATGGAGTTGGTGACCGCGGTGTCGATCGAGCTGTTGGCGCCGCCGCCGAGGCTCATGTTCGCCACGGCCGGCTTGACCGCGTTCGCGGTGACCCAGTCGATGCCGGCCACGACCTGGGCGTTGGTGCCCGAGCCCTGGCAGTTCAGCACCCGGACGCCGACGATCTGGACGCCCTTGGCCACCCCGTACGCGGAGCCGCCGACGGTGCCCGCGACGTGCGTGCCGTGGCCGTTGCAGTCGTCGGCGGAGCCGCCGTCCACCGCGTCGAAGCCGGAGACGGCCCGGCCGCCGAAGTCGTTGTGCCCGTACAGCACGCCGGTGTCGATGACGTAGGCGCGCACGTTGGACGCCGTGTTCGGGTAGGTGTACGAGTTGTTCAGCGGCAGGTTGCGCTGGTCGATCCGGTCCAGACCCCAGGACGGGGGGTTGGTCTGGGTGCCGGAGATCGTCACTGTGTGGTTCTGCTCGACGTACGCCACCGCCGGGTCGGCCGCGATCCGTGCGGCGGCCTTCGCGCCGACCCGGACCTCGAAGCCGCGCAACGCCGCACCGTAGGTGCGCGCCACGGTGCCGCCGTGCCGGCCGACAAGCCGCTGGGCGTTGTCGCCCACCGCGCTCCGCCCGACGGCGCTGTCCTTGAACACGACGATGTAGCTGTCCGCGACGGCGGTGTCCCCGCCGGCACTGCGGATCACCCCGACCGGTTCGGCGGCCATCGCGGGCGTGGCGGCCGCCACCATCGCCAGCGCGGCCACCCCGACGAGTACGGACCTGTGTGGAAGAGCCATCTTCCTACCTCCCTCCTCCGACCAGCACCGACCGTCCACCCGTTCGTGGCGGGCAGATCGATGGATGCCAATCGGTCTGAGGGTAGATCGGCGCGGAGAGGCAGATAAACATGTCGAATCGTCAATAACACTGGAGGGATGGATCCCCTACGGGGCGCGACTACGGGCCGAACGGGGGGCGGGCCCGGATTCGCCCGGCCCGGGAACGGGCAAGGCTGTCAGACATGGAGAGCCATCTCGCCGTGCTGCTGCCGGTCGCCGCCGTCTGGCTGGCCGCCGGGTACGTCGCGGACGGGCTGCCCCGGATCGACCGCGCCCACGCCCTGCGCCGGCGGGCCGGCTGGTCGCTCGTCCTCACCCTGACCGGGCTGGGACTGACCGCGGCGGTGCTGACCGCCGGGCTGTCCAGCGGCGGAGCCACCATGGCGGACCGGGCCGCCGGCAACCTCGCCCTCGCCGCCGGACCGGCCGCACTGGTCGCGCTCTGCGCCGTACGCCGGCTGCGCCGGTTGTGGGCCGGCGCGGGCGCCTTCGCCGCCGCGCCGGACACGCCCGCCCCGCACGGCCTGCGGGCCGCCGCGGCGCATCCGATGATCGGGCTGCCGTTGCAGGTCACCGGCCTGGCCACGGTGCCCGCGCTGCTCACCGCGGGCGGCGCGGACCTGCTCGTGGAACCGGGCGTGACCGGTCCCGCGATCACCCTCGGCGCGCTCTGCGTCGCCGTGCTCGGCGTCCGGCACGCGCTGCGACACAACCGCCTGGCCGAGCGGGCGCTGCCGGCGGAACCGTTGGCGCCGACGGGTTGGGTGGTGCCGGTCGAGCGGATGACGCTCGCCGAGCCGGCGGAGCCGGCGTCAGCGGGAGCGGCCGGCCCCCTGCACGTATAGCAGTTCCAAAATCGCCCGGGTCGCCTCGAACCAGCGGTCCAGCCAGCCGGGCGGGGGCACGCTGCCCTTCGGCGGCAACTCCATCAGCAGGCCGCGCAGCAGCGGGTGGTCGGCCAGCGACTCGTTCGGCTCCATCGACCAGCCACCGGGCGGGAACGAGGGCTCGGTGAGCGGGTTCGGGTCCAGCGACGGCAGGGAGAGCGGCGGGCCGGCCTGCTCGGGCGCGGCCTCCCGGCCGGCGTTCTCGGAGTCGGAAGACACCACCTCGGTCAGCACGGTGTCCCGGCGCGCCCCCCGGTACTTGCCACCGAACCGCTCCGGCTTGCCAGGGCCGTTGGTGAGGTTCTCTGAACCGATCGTCGTCATCCGTCTCGCCTGCCTAGCCTCGGTTGTCGATCCGCGGCGGGTTGTCGACCAGCGCCGTACCGAGGGGTACAACGAGACGGGACCGTTGTGGCGACGGCAATCCCGGAGCCGGGGTCGCGTCCGGGCGGCGGGCGGCAGCGCCCTGCGGGCACGGTGGGTCGACCGAGGGCCGTCCCGCGTCACCCGGGGCCGGTCCGGTCCCCGTCTCCGGTGCCGCCCGGGCACGTTCGGCTCCCCGTCCGGCGAACCGGACGGGGACCCGCCACACGCCGGTGGTCAGTCCCGGCCGAAGCCGCCGCGCTTGGCGCCGTCGACGAAGGCGTGCCAGTCGCCCGGGGCGAAGACCAGGGCGGGACCTGTCTTGTCCTTCGAGTCCCGGACCCCGACCGCCCCGGTCACGTACGCCACCTCCACGCAGTTGTCGCAGTTCGGCCCGCTCTTCGAGCTCTTGAACCAGGTTGCCTGCGTCAGGTCCACGGGGAACCCCTTGGTCGCCATTTCCACAACGGCTCCTCTGCCAGTTTCGCGATGTGTGCGATGGACTCCTCCGGACGAATGGCCGCCGCACGGATGTGATCGAAGATGAAGCTGTACTTCTGCAGTTCGTCACTCTTCTCCAGGAAGAGCCCACCCGTGGCGTTCTCCGCGTACACCACATCCGGATCACCGGGCTCGGGGAAGCTGAGGATCGTGAAGGTGCCGTCCATGCCGGCGTGCGCCCCCACCTCGAACGGCAGGATCTGCAACGTCACGTTCGGCAGCTCGGCCACCTCGACCAGCCGCTTGAGCTGGCCACGCATCACTTCGTCCCCGCCCACCGGCCGGCTCACCACCGCCTCATCGAGCACCACCCACAGATCGACCGGATCATCCTGAGTCAGCAACGACTGGCGGCCCAGTCGGACACGGACACGTTGTGCGACCTGTTCGGCGCTGAAGTCCGGCCGAGCGGCGCGGATCATGGCACTCGCGTACTCCTCGGTCTCCAACAGACCGGGGACCACCTGCTGCTCGTACGCCCGGATCGAGCTGGCCGCCGCCTCCAGCCCGACGTAGGCCCCGACCAGCACCGTGCTGTACGGGTGCCACCAGCCCTTCTGCCGGGCCTCCCGGGCGATCTGCACCAGCTCGTCGCTCTCCGCGCCGACCACGCCGTAGATCCGGAGCATGTCCCGCACGTCCCGCGGGGTCGCCGTGGTGTGGCCGGTCTCGATCCGGGAGATCTTCGACGCCGAGCACTCCAGCTGCTCGGCGACGGCCTCGATGGTGATTCCGGCCGCCTCCCGCTGCCGGCGCAACTCCGCACCGAGCCGGCGGCGCCGGATGGTCGGGCTGCGCCGCTCGCTCACGACCGCACCTCGGTTCGCCACGGGGCTCGCCGGAGCGGTGCGCCGCTCGCGCTCAGGATCGCACCCTCGGCTGCCGTTCCGGACCGCTCGCTGGCCCTCACCGGTACACCTCCGCGTGGACGCGCCGCTGTCGCCGCCCGCCGGGGCGCGACCCTGGGGCAGCGGGCGAGGCGTTCGCGGCAGGGGTGTTGCCGGTCCTCGGCCGGCCGCGACGGGCGAAACCGGCCCTCAGTGTGCCGTTTGGACGCCAACGGCTTCAAGCGTCGTGACGCGCGAGCCGCTCGCGTATCGGCAAAAGTCGACGTGCAACTTGCATGTCGCACGTGTGTGATGCACTCTGTCCGTATGGCACGGGTCACTCACCGTCAAGATCGCTCATCCGGAGCGGTGACCCCACCAGCGCCCGGAAACCGGACGGTGATCGTGCCCGACCTGCGACAACAGGATCCGCCCCGGGCTGATGACCCCGCCGCTGCACGCCAGCAGGCTGCGGCGGCGGGAGCGGCGCCCGGGAGCGATCGGGTGTTGGTCGGGTGGCGGCACGCCACCAGCGGGCGTCGCCCGACCACCACCACCCGCACCCGCCGGCCCACCGGGCACGACCCCGTCGCCCCGCCGGAAACCTTCCCCCGACCAGCTCCGCCGGCCCGTCCGCCGGCCAACCCTCCCCAGGAGCCCATGTGCTTCCCCGCTCCGGTGACGTACTGCACGTGACTCGCGCGGCGAGTGTCCAGTTCCTCAGGCCCATCATGTTCCGGGTGATCCGGGTGCTCGACTGGCCGACCTACGACGGTTGGCTCTGGCTCGACGGCTACGAGTTGAACGCGGCGGGGGACGCGGTCAACCGGCGGTCGATCTTCGTACAGCGGCAGGGGCTGCGGCAGCTGCGGCCCGCCCCGGAACCCCGCCCGCACACTGTGCGGACGGCCCGCAGGCCGGTCGTCCGGACCCCGGTCCGGGTGGGCTGACCTCCACGAACGGCCGCCGGGGGGCGTGCCGCCGCCATAGAATCGGTACGCCCACCCCGGCAGGTTTCCACCCCGCGCGTCCAGGACCCCGAACCTGGGATGGCCATGGTCAATCAGTCCGCCGCGCGGCGGCACCACCGCTCCCGTATCGCCTACGCCTTCGGAATCCTGGCGCTGTTCGGCGCCGCGACCACGCTCGTGGTCGTGGTCCGCGACCCCGCCCTGTCGTCCACCCGACTGACCGATCCGGTGCCGGCACCGGAGATCACCGTGATCGGCGAAGACCCGTCGGCCGAACCGCACGACGAGTACGACCCGTTCGCGTTCGACGAACCCGACCCGCCGGCGACCGAGCCGGCGCCCGAGTCCGGCGGGCCGGTCGCCGCCGCACCGGCGGGCGCCGAACCGGCGGCGGCCGGCGGGCACACTCCGGAGGACATCCGCCGTTCGCTGTTCTGGTCGGGCGTCCTCGGCCTGGCCATCTCGCTCGCCGGCCTGGGGTTGGTGGGGACGAGACGCCGGATGTGGTGACCGGGCCGGTCAGGCCGTCGGGGTCGGTTCGGTGGTCGGCTCGCTGGGGCTCGCGGTCGGCGTCGGCCGGCCGCGGGACACGGTCAGCGTGACCTCCTCGCCGGCCGGCACCGGTTCACCCGCGGCCGGGTCGGTGTCGATCACCGTGCCGGCCGGCCGGTCGGACGCCCGGTACTCGACCCGGTGGTTCACTCCGAGCCGGGCCAGGATCGCCTCCGCCGCCTCCTGCGACAGACCGACCAGCGGCGGCACCGGCACCTCGACCGGTTCGCTGGTCGGCGACGGGGAGGGCGACCGGGTGGTGGGCTCGGCGGTGGTCGGCGCGGGCGTGGTCGGCACGGTACGGGTCGGCGAGACCGACGGGGTCGGGCCCGGCTCCGTCCCGTCGTCCGCCGACCGGATGGCCAGCCACAGCCCGGCGCCCAGCAGGGCGAGCAGCAGCAGCACGACCACGCCCCAGAGGATGGGCAGCCACCAGCGCCGGCCGCTGTCCTCGGCGTACCACTCGCCGCCGCCCGGCTGGTAGTCGGCCGGTCGTGGCGGCGGCACCTCGGCCCGCCCGGACCAGGCCGCCGGGCCGGGTCGCCCGGTCGGCGGCAGCGGGGCGGTCCGGTCCGGCGCGGCCGGCTCGGGTGGCTGCTCCGCCGTGCGGTCCGTCGGGCCGGGCAGCCGCTGCGTCCGGTCGACGGGTTCCGGCCCGCCGGCCCGGTCGTCCGACGGTGGCAGCGGTCGGGTGGAGTCGTCCTGCTCCCCGGCGGGCGGCTCCTGGCGCTCGTCGCTCATGCCATTCCTTCCCGAACCGGGACGGGCGTCATGGCCCTCGCCCGTCAACCTAGCGGTCCGGGCGGCCATCGGCCGGGATCAGCGTGCCGACCCGCCCGTCACGGCACCGGGGACGCGGTGGGCGAGCCGGGAGCCGCCACGCCGCACCAGATGGCGACCGGGTCGTTCCAGTTGCCCGCGGCGTCGCCGGCCGGCTCCTGGCGGGTGACCACGCCGCGCCGGCCCGACCGGTAGCGCGGGTAGAAGCCCTCGTCGACGAGTTCGTCGGCCGCGTCGTCGCACTCCTCGCCGACCACGTCGGGCACCGTGCTGGCCGGCGCCGGGCCGTCGACGTAGAGGTGCACCGTGGTGCCCGGCCGCACCTCCGCGCCGACCGCCGGCGAGGTACGGGTCACCGTGCGCCCGGTGCCGCTGCCGAAGATCAGCCGCCAGCCCAGCCGCCGCTCCCGCAGTTCGTCGCGGGCCTCGGCGAAGTCGGTGCCGATCAGCGGCGGCACGGTCAGCCCGGTCGACCGGGTCGGCGACGTCGACCGGGGCGCCGTCGGGGTGGCCCGGCTCGGAGCGGCACTCGGGCTGCCGGTCGGCGCGCCGGTGGTGGCGCCCGCGACGGGCCGGCCGGTGGGCTCGGCGTCCTCCCCGGCGAGCAGCCAACCGCCGGTGGCGCCGATCGCGGCGAGCAGCGCGACGGCCAGCCCGCCGCCGAGCGCCAGGGTCAGCCGGTCCGGCCCGGCGTCGCCGCTCGCGCCGTCCGTCCGCAGGCCCGTGTTCCCGTCCGTCATACCGCCCACCGCCTCATCCCCGGCGACCGTACCCGGCGCCACCAAGCCCGCTCCGCGCGGTCGCCGCGCCGGGCCGTGGTCGCCGCCCGTCACCGGCCGGCCACCCGCCGGTGGGTTTTCCCGGATCGAGATCGCCGGCGCCCCGGCACCACTCGCCGCGCCGACCCCGGGACGCTACGCTGCCCCGCATGGCCAGACGGGGCTGGGGAGGATCGATCGCCACCGCGATCGGCGTCGCTGCCGGCGCGGGCGCCGCCCAGCTGGGTTTCGGCTACGGGCTGGGCATCATCAACTGGGCGCCGGCCGACCCCGGCGCCGGACCGGCGGCCTGGGTGGCCAGTCTCGTCTGGGCCACCTGGATCGCCGCCACCTCGACCGTCTTCGGTGCGGTCTGCGCCCAGCGGCTGCGGGACCGGGGCGCGCCGAACCACCCGGCCGGTGGCCCGCCGCCCGGCGACGCGTCCGCTGACGCCGCATCGGAGAGCGGGGACGGCGAGGTCGCCGGCCGGCCGGACGCCGACACCGGACCGGAGCGGGTCGGCCCGCTCCGGCTGCTTCTCCTGGCGCTCGCCGCCGGCTTCGGCGCCCTGATCACCGTGCTGCTGGTCGCCGTACCGGCCCGGATGGCCGAGGTGGCGGACACCCCCGGGCCCCGGGAGGTCGCCGCCGGCTACGCGGCGGTCGGGGTGCTGGTGGGCGTACTGGCCGCCGGCTGGGCGCTGCGCTCCCGGGCCGCCGCCGCGAACGTCATCGCCACCATCGCCTGGCTCTGGCTGCTCGCGGTGGTCGCCGTGGTCGACGGCGTGCTCGCCGGCCGCGGGCTGACCAGCGCTCAGCTCGGCATCTGGCAGCTCAGCGCCGACGACGGCCGGTACTGGATCCGGGACTACCTCTACTGGCCCGGCGCGGTGCTCTCGCTGGGCTCCGCGCTGGTCATCGGCGCGCTCGCGGCCCGGGGCGCCGCCCGGCACCCCGACCACCGGGTCGGCGCGGTGGCCTCCGGCGCCGCCGGGCCGCTGCTCGTCGCGGTCGCGTACTTCCTGGCGGTGCCCCGGGTGACCGCGATCAGTCCGGAGCAGGTCTCGGCGCACCTGATCGCCCCGTACGCGGTGATCGTCGGCGTCGGCGGCTCGGCGCTGGTGGCCGCGCTCGCCCAGCGCGCCGCCCGCCGCGCGGCGACCACGGCTCCGGTCACGGTCGAGCCGGCACCCGCCGCACCGGCCGAGCCCGAGCCGGCGGACGCGGCCGGATCCGGGACGGCACGGGTGCCTCGGCAGCGCGCCGGCAGGACGGCCCGCCAGCCCGCCACCGCGAGCGACCCGGCCCTGGTCGGTGCCCCGGCAGCCGATGCCAAGCAGGCCGGCGACCCGAAGCAGGTCGGCAACCCGAAGCCCGCCGGCGGGGGCGACGCGAAGCCGGCCGGAAAGGCGGCAGGCGGCCCGGCGGACCCGGCGGACCCGGCGAGGCCGGCGGGTGAGCCGGGGGACGGCGCAGCGGCGGTGGGCGGCGACAGTCCGGCCGGGCGAAGCGGCCGGGCCACCAAGCGCCCCCGTTGACGCGATCCGGCGGCGTCGCGACGCCTCGCCGGCCATCCAGCCGAGCCCCGGGGCCACCCGCGGGTCGATCCGCAGCCGCTGACAGCGACCGGGTGGCCGCGACCCGCGTCCGTCAGTCCACCGGCCAGGTGTGCACCGGCTCGTTGCTGCGCTGCAACTCGGCGTAGCGCTGGACCATGTGGTGCAGCGCGGCGTTCCGGTCCATGCCCCGGTGCCGCTCGGCGGCCCAGACCGTCTCGGTCTGCCAGGCCGCGCCGTTGCGACCGGTACGGCAGCGCTGCTCGATGATGCCGAGCAGCCGGTCCCGTTCCGCCGGGGCCACCCCGAACCGGTCCAGTCCGGCCGCCGCCCGGGGCAGCAGCACGTCCAGGACCAGCTTGGTCACCGGCACCTCGCCGAGCCGCGGCCAGTGCAGTACGGCATCCATCCCGCGCCGCGCGGCGGCGTGGAAGTTCTCCTCGGCGGAGCTGAAGGTGAGTTGGCTCCAGATCGGCCGATCCGCCTCGGCCAGCCCGCGGGCCAGCCCGAAGTAGAAGGCGGCGTTGGCCAGCATGTCCACCACGGTCGGCCCGGCCGGCAGCACCCGGTTCTCCACCCGCAGGTGCGGACGGCCGTCCATGATGTCGTAGACCGGCCGGTTCCAGCGGTAGACGGTGCCGTTGTGCAGGCGCAGCTCACCCAGCTGCGGCACGCCGCCGCCGTGCAGCACCTCGACCGGGTCCTCGTCCTCGCAGATCGGCAGCAGCGGGGGGAAGTAGCGGACGTTCTCCTCGAACAGGTCGAAGATCGAGGTGATCCACCGTTCGCCGAACCAGACCCGAGGGCGTACGCCCTGCGCCTTGAGCTCGTCCGGGCGGGTGTCGGTGGCCTGCTGGAAGAGGGCGATCCGGGTCTCCGCCCAGAGTTGCCGGCCGTAGAGGTAGGGCGAGTTGGCGCCGATGGCGACCTGCGCGGCGGCGATCGCCTGGGACGCGTTCCAGTAGTCGGCGAAGCTGTCCGGCGCGACCTGGAGGTGGAACTGGAGGCTGGTGCAGGCGGCTTCGGGGGCGATCGAGTCGGTGTGCGTCTGGAGCCGCTCGACGCCCCGGATGTCGAGTTCGATGTCCTCCCCGCGCGCGCCGACGATCTGGTCGTTGAGCACCCGGTAGCGCTCGTTGGTGGAGAGGTTGTCAGCGACCAGGTGCCGCTCGGTGAGCGTGGGCAGGATGCCGACCAGGACGATCTTCGCGTCCGACTTGGCCGCCCGCTCGTCGGCCCGGGTCAGGCTGGCCCGTAGTTCGTGCTCGTAGTCGGCGAAGCCGGTGCCCTCGATCAGCCGGGGCAGCGCGTTGAGTTCCAGGTTGAACTGCCCCAGCTCGGTCTGGAAGAGCGGGTCCGCGATGTCGGCGAGGATCTCCTCGTTGCGCATCGCCGGCTCCGCCGCCGAGTCGACCAGGTTGAGCTCGATCTCCAGGCCGGTCATCGGGCGGTCGGCGTCGAACCCGAAGTCGTCGAGCATCAGCGCGAACACGTCCAGGCAGCGCCGGACCTTCTGCCGGTAGCGGACCCGATCCTCCCGGGAGAAGGCGCCCTGCGCGACGTCCCTGCCCATGTCGTCCTCCCGGCGCGAGGCGCACTCGGGACCGTACCGTCCCGGAAACGCATTGTGAACCATCCACGTTAAGAGCGTTGATCGCAGCGGACCAGAGGCCGGGTCGGTGGCCCACCGGCCGGGACGACGGCGACCGGTCCGTACGCGCTCCCGCCGGCATCTCTACCCAGCCCGGGCCGCCGACCACCGCACCGCCAGGGGAACGAGCCGTGACAAATCGCACCCGCTGCGGCTTCCCGGGACCAGGCAAGCCGGTGCCGTGCGCGCGAACACCCGAGCCCGGGACCGGCGTCGACCCGGGGGCGCCGGACCGGATCGGGCGGGACCGAGCCCGCGCGTTCGGGGTACGGACGGCGTCGGGCCCGTGCCGGCGGTGCGGCACGGGCCCGACGTACGTCAGATCCTCGGGGATCAGGCCTGGCGGACGGCCTCGCCCTCGATCTCGATCTTGATCTTCTTGCCGACCAGCACGCCGCCGGTCTCCAGGGCGACGTTCCAGGTCAGGCCGAACTCCTCGCGGTCGATCTCGGTGCTCGCCGAGAAGCCGAAGATGTCCTGGCCGAACGGGCTGCGGCCGACGCCCTCGAACTCGACCTCCAGCTCGACCTGGCGGGTGACACCCTTGATGGTCAGGTCGCCGACGAGGACGAACTCGTTGCCGTCGCGGGACTTCACGGCGGTGCTCCGGAACTCGAGGGTGGGGAACTTCTCCACCTCGAGGAACTCGGGGCTGCGCAGGTGGGCGTCCCGGTCGGCCTGCTTGGTGTCGATGCTGGCCGCCTGGATGGTGGCGCTGACCGAGGACTGCATCGGGTCCTCGGCGACGGTGATGGTGGCGGCGGCCTCGGCGAACTCACCGCGTACCTTGCTCACCATCATGTGTCGGGCGACGAACCCGACGCGCTTGTGCGCCGCGTCCAGCACGTAGGTGCCGGCGGTCGGGATGGTGAGGCCCTCCCAGTCGCGGGTAACCGCTTCGACGCTGCTGGTCATGGAAACTGCCCTCCGAGAGATATCGTTTAGTAGCCCAACGACTGCCTTAGCAACTATAGCGGCAGCAATATTCCTCGTGTCAAGGACTGTTAGGATGTACGGGTGAACCAGAACGTGTTCGACGACCCTCGGATCACCGCAGTCGGCCTCCTCTTCGAGGCGCACGCCGGGCTGTCGGCCCGGTTCTCCGCGCAGTTCGAGGAACACGGCCTGTCGTCGGTCGAGTTCGAGGTGCTGACCCGGCTCGCCCGCTCACCCGGCAACCAACTGCGGATGACCGACCTGGCCGCGCAGACGTCCCTGTCCACCAGCGGGGTCACCCGGGTGGTGGACCGGATGGAGCGCGACGGCCTGCTGACCCGGCGCGCCTGCCCCTCCGACCGGCGCAGCTCGTACGCCGTGGTCACCGCCGCCGGCCTGCAACGGCTCGACGAGACGCTCCCCGGCCACCTGCGCATCATCGAGCAGTGGTTCACCGGCCAGCTCGACCCGGACGCGCTGCACGCCCTGCTCGACGGCCTGCGCCGGGTGCGCGACGCCGTCCACCCCGGCGCCACCGCGGGCAGCACCACGGTGCCCGTGGAGTCGGCGGCGGCCCCGACGGGCTGCTGAGCCGGCGCACCCCCTGGCGGAGCCCGGCGCCTCCCGAACGAACCCCGGACCCGCACCGGCAGCGAGACCCACCGGCAGAAAAACCGGCAGAACTGCCGCCGGCAGCGGGAGATAGTCGATCAAACCGGACGATCATCCCCCGGCCCGGTGGCTAATCTTCCTGCCACGGGGACCCACCGGGGGGTGACGGCGCGGGCGAAGAGCGAGGGGTAACAGGGGCCTTCCTCGCCCGCGCCACCCCGGTCCCGCGTTGCCGCGGCACCCGAACCCCGGTCTCGTCCCCGGCACCGACGGCGTCCGGCCCGGCCGTCCCGCTGCGCGCCTCGGCCAGCACGTACAGCAGCTCCTCCTCCTGCGGCAGCAGTCGGATGCCGCTCTCCCGGCAGACCCGGTCCAGCCGGTCGAGCACGCCGTGGTCGGCCGTGCTGGCGGCCAGCCCGACCAGCGCCTCCACCACGTCCCGCCGGTCCTGGCCGTCAACGCCGGCCTCCGCCGCGGCGGCGAACCACTCCGCGGCCAACTCCCGGTCACCCCGGTGCAGGGCCAGGTTCCCCTCGATCAACGCGCAGATGCCGTCCTCCGGTCGCAGCCCCGAGCCGCCGCCGGACGCCGGGGCGGAGCGCAGCTCGGCGAGCACCTCGCCCGCCTCCGCCGACCGGCCGGCCTGGGCGAGCGCCAGGCCCACCGTGCCGAGCACCCGGCGCCGGTGTCCCGGGTCACCCAGCCCGGTCAGCGCCGCCACCACCTGGCGACCCTGGTCGACCGCGTCCGCGTACCGGCCGGCGAGGCGGGCCACCTCGGCCAGGTTGGCCCGGGCGAGCACCCGCAGCCGCTGCTCCCCGGCCTGCGCGGCGAGCCGGTCCACGGCGGCCAGCCGGCGCCGGGCGGCGGGCAGGTCGCCCACCCGGATCTCGTGCCAGGCGAGGTTGTTCTGGGCCACCGCCATGTCCCGGGTGCGCCCGTTGCGCGTGGCCAACTTCAGCACCGCCTCGGTCTGCGCCCGGCCCTCGTCGTGCCCGCCGGTGGCGATCAGCAGCGCGCAGAGCACGGTCCGCGCCTCCAGCTCCCCGGTCACGTCGCCGGCCTCGCGGAACGCGGCCAGCGCGGCCCGGGCCGCCGGCAGTTCCTCGGCGCCACGGCCGTGCTCGGCCGCGAGCCGGGCCACGCCGAGCAGCGCCCACGCCCGCAGCACCGGATCGGCGTCGGCGGTACGCGGGTCGGCGAGCAGTCGGCGCAGCCACTGCCGCCCTGCGACGTCCCGTCCCCGGAACCGCCACCAACGGGTCAGCCCGGCGGCCAGGCGCAGCGCGGTCAGCGGGTCGTCGACTGCGGCGTGCGTCAGCGCGGAGCTGATGTCGCCGCTCACCTCGTCCAGCCGGTGCACGGCGGCGGGCAGCTTCGCCCCGACCAGGTCGGAGGCGGTGCGCGTCACCAGCCGGGCGATCACCTGGGCGTGCCGGCGCCGGATCGCGGTCAGCTCGCCGGCGCCGGTGGCCTGCTCGATGGCGAAGTCCCGGACCGCGTCGAGCAGCCGGAACCGGAACGGGCCGGCGCCCCGCACGCTCAGCAGCCCGATCTCGACCAGCCGGTCGAGCAGCGGCACCGGGTCGACGGCGACCGCGCCGTCCCGGTCGGCCTCGTCGGCGAGCATCTCCTCGGCCAGCTCGACCGACCACCGGTTGCCGAGCACGGCGAGCCGGCGCAGCGCCGCCCGCTCGTCCGCGGCGAGCAGCCGGTAGCTGGTCGCCACCGCGTCCCGCAGGGTCATCGCCACCGCCGCCCGGGTGCCCTCCGGCCGGCCCGGTTCCGCCTCCCAACCCGGCCGGTCGGCCGGGCCGGTGGCCAGGTCGAGGACCCGGTCGCCGTACCGGTCGAGCAGTTCGTTGAGGTCGAGGATCCGGCCGCGGGCGGCCATCAGCTCGATGGCCAGCGGCAGCCCGCCGAGCCGCCGTACCAGCGCGGCCAGCGCCGGCAGCTCGATCGGGCCGGGCGGTTCCCGGCGTACCTGGGCCAACCGGGCGGTGAAGAGCGCCACCGCCGGGTAGCCCGCGAGCGCGGCGGGCCCGGCCGACTCCCTGCCCGGCGGGGGTACGTCGAGCGGCGCCACCGGGCGTACCCGCTCGCCCGGAAGGCCCACCGGGTGCCGGCCGGTGACCAGCACCCGCAGCGACGGCACCGTGGCGGCAAGCCGGTGCAGCGCCTCGGCCACCGCGTCCGGGGCGCGCTCGACCGCGTCCATCAGCAGCAGGGCGGGCCGGCCGTCGACCCGGGCGGCGAGTTCCGGCAGCCGGGCGACACCGAAGACCGCCACCGACGCGGCCAGCACGTCGGCCGCGTCCGACCCCTCCCCGATCAGCACCCCGGCCACCCCGGCGGGATGGCTGCCGGCGGCCGCGTGGGCGGCCGCCAGGGCCAGCGCGGTCTTGCCGACGCCGGCCAGCCCGACCAGGCTCACCAGCCGGGGGCCACGGTCGTCGGCGAGCAGCCCGGCCAGTTCGGCCAGGTCGCGGTCCCGCCCGATCAGCTCGGCCGGTGGCGGCAGGGCGTTCGGGCCGGCGTCGGCGGCGGCGGGCTCGGCGCCACCGGACGCCTCGGCCGGGTTGACCGGCGCCGCTGGGCGAGCGGCGGCGAGGAACGCCGAGCGGGCCGGCCCGGCCAGGGCCAGCGCGCCGGCGAGCAGCTCCACGGTGGTCCGCTGCGGCCGCGCCGAGCGGCCCCGCTCCAGGTCGCGGACGGTACGCACACCGACGCCGGCCCGGGACGCCAGCTCGGCCTGGGTGAGGCCGGCGGCGAGCCGGTGCCGGCGCAGCAGTTCCGCCAGGGTCGGGCGACCGGAGCTCGGCGCAGGATCACGGTCCGCGTTCATCGGCTGGAAGCGTACGGATGGGGTGCGACCGCCGGCAGCGGAGCGTCGGGCTGCCGACGCCGACGCGCCGAAACCCGACAGCCCGAACAGCCGTGCCCGGGATCGGCGCATCCTGGCACGCCGCCGCCGCTCTCGGCACGGAGCTGCGTGGCGGCCGGCCCGCCGCCGCCCTCGGCACGGAGCTGGGTGGCGGCCGGCCCGCTGCCCTCGGCACGGGATTGGCCGGCGGTCGCGCCGCCGCCGCCCTCGGCACGAAGCTGGCCGGCGGTCGGTCCGTCGCCGTGCCGCTGGCGGCAGCGGCCCTCGGCGTGGGTCAGAGCCCGAGGTCGCGGGAGATGACCATCCGCTGCACCTCGGAGGTGCCCTCGCCGATCTCCAGGATCTTGGCGTCCCGCCAGAACCGGGCCACCGGGTACTCGTTCATGAAGCCGTAGCCGCCGTGGATCTGGGTGGCCTCCCGCGCGTTGTCCACCGCGACCGTGCTGGCGTGCAGCTTGGCGATGGCCGCCTGCCGCTTGAACGGCTCACCGGCGAGCATCCGGGCGGCGGCGTCGTAGTACGCCAGCCGGGCGGTGTGCGCCTTCAGCTCCATGTCGGCGATCTTGAACTGGATCGCCTGGTAGTTCCCGATCGGCTGGCCGAAGGCGTGCCGCTCCTTGGCGTACTTGATCGACTCGTCGACGCAGCCCTGGGCGAGGCCGACGGCGAGCGCGGCGATGGCGATCCGCCCCTCGTCGAGGATGCGCAGGAACTGGGCGAAGCCCCGGCCCCGCTCGCCGAGCAGGTTGGCCGCCGGCACCCGGCAGTCGTCGAAGGTCAGCTCGTGGGTGTCCGAGGCGGTCCAGCCGACCTTGGAGTAGCCCGGCGCGACGGTGAAGCCCGGCGTGCCGGCGGGGACGATGATGGTGGAGAGCTCCTTGCTGCCGTCCGGCCGGGTGCCGGTGACAGCGGTGACCGTGACCAGGGCGGTGATGTCGGTGCCCGAGTTGGTGATGAACGCCTTGGAGCCGTTGATCACCCACTCGTTCGTCGACTCGTCCAGCACGGCCCGGGTCTGGGTGCCACCCGCGTCCGAGCCGAAGCCCGGCTCGGTCAGCCCGAAGCCGGCCAGCGCCTCGCCGCTGAGCAGCTTCGGCAGCCACTGCGCCTGCTGTTCCTTCGTACCGAACCGGTAGATCGGCATGGCGCCCAGCGAGACCGCCGCCTCCAACGTGATCGCCACGCTGGAGTCGACCCGGGCCAGCTCCTCCAAGGCCAGGCAGAGAGCGAAGTAGTCGCCGCCCATCCCGCCGTGCTCCTCGGGGAAGGGGAGCCCGAAGAGCCCCATCTTGCCCATCTGCCGGATCACCTCGTACGGGAAGGTGTGCTTCTCGTAGTGCTCGGCGATGACCGGGGCGACCACCTCGCGGGCGAATTCCCGCACGCTCTCCCGCAGCGCCTCTTGCTCCTCGGTGAGCCGGAAGTCCATGGAATCCTCCTGTGTGACGGGCCACCGGGCGCTCGTGACGCCGGGGGGCGGGTCGCTGGTGCGGGTGGGCCCGCGCCGGCCGGGTG
>NZ_QGSW01000225.1:0-70381 GCF_003176715.1 Micromonospora sp. S4605 | reverse complement strand
CTTGATCACCGCCCATTGCGGATCGGTCAGAGAGGACTCGTACGCCGGTTTACAGACACAACGACACAGACACGATCTTCACCGACACGGCCAACGAAGATCACGCCGAGGTATCACAACACTTTCTTAGAGGTTAGCTGCGGAACGCAAGTTCTGACATCGGCGGTCGGGGCAGCCAGGCGAAGCTTCAGCTTGTCGGTCAACCTGTCCGGTCCCGCATCGCGGTAACGACAGGCTTCTTTCGACGGTCATGCCCATGCCGTGACTGGGCGCGGGGTGAAGGTTCTCCAAGCCCGGTGGCGGGTTGACGCCAAGCGTCAGAGGCGCCAGGGCAGCGGTTCGGGTGGGAGGTAGCGGCAGGTGCCGCCGGTGGAGACGGTGTCGCGCAGGTGAGCGGCGAGCGCCGGGTGCCGGTCGTCGAGCTTGCGCAGCACGTCCCGGATTCGGGCGGTCACCGTCTTGCGGGCCCGCTCGGCCTCGTCGCCGAGGCGGCGGCTGCGCCCGGCCAGCCCGGCGGCGGCCCGCAACTCGGCGAGCAGCGCGGCCCGCTCGGCGTCGAGGGCGGCCACCTTCGGTTCGTCGCCCCGCTCGGCGGCCCGGTCGATCTCGTCGTCGAGCCGGGTCAGGTGCCGCCGGTAGCGGGCCTTCGCCTCGTCGTCGAGGACCGGGTCGCCGCCCATCCGGCGGGCAGCGACCAGTTCCGGGCCGGCGGCCGGGTCGAGCAGCTCGACCGCGGGCACGTCGACGCCGGGCCGGCCCAGCAGCAGGTGCAGGTCGTGCAGGCCCTTGGCGTCGGGCAGGTGCACCACCGTGCCGGCGTAGCCGAGCTGCCAGACCGGGCCGTCGCGCCGGAACTCGTACGCCTCGACCGCCGGCGGCCCGACCCCGTACCCGGCGGCCGGATTCCAACCCGCGGTCGGCGCCGAGGCGGGCGTGCCGGGCGAGGTGGAGGAGGCGCCGATCAACCGGCCGGCCGGGGTGAGCGACCCGCCGGCCGGCGGACCGGCGTCGGCGAGCGACACGCCGGCTGGCGGCCCGGCGAGCGGGAGCGAGCCCCCGGGCGCCGGGGATGGCAGCGCGTCGGCCGGGCGGGTCGACGGGCCGGCCACCTGGTGCATGCCGAGCGTGGCGGCGTCGCGGGCGGCGGCGGCGCGCAGTTCGCGAGCGGTCGCCGCGCGGGCCAGCACCGACCACGGCCGGGCGCCCATCCGGTCAGCGGCGTCGCGGGCCGCTTCGAACCCGGCGACGGCGTCGTCCCAGCGCTGCTGCGCGGCGTCGACCAGGGCCAGCCAGTGGTCGACCGGGCCGCTGACGTCGCAGCCGAACAGGGCGGCCAGCCACTGCCCACGGTGCGGCGCCAACGCCTCGCGCGCCTCGGCGCAGCGGCGCGGGTCGCCGGTCGCGGCGGCGACCTGCGCGCGCAGCCGCAGCCACAACGGCGACACCGCGCGGGGGTACGTGGTGCCGGCCTCCTCGATGGCGGCGGTCAACCGGAGCGCGGTCGCCGGGTCGCCGCGCTCGGCCGCGGTGATGGCCCGGACCAGGCCCAGGTACGGATGGCCGCCCGGGTCCAGCCCGTCGAGCAGCGCGTCGGCCTCGTCGAACCGCCCCTGCAGCAGCAGCCACGACCAGCGGATGTGCTCGCCCATGAAGGCGAAGTCGGCGTGCTCCCACTCGCTGAGGTCACCCAGCTCGGCGAAGTGCTCCGCGGCCCGGGCGAAGTCGCCCCGGAAGGCGGCGATGATGCCGCCGTCGATGTTGGCGGCGAACCGGTGCCGGGCGTCGCCCTCGCGGGCGCCGGTGACGAAGGCGGTGAGTTCGGCGTGGTAGCGCGGGTCGCCGAGTTCCAGCAGGGCGACCCAGCGCAGCGAGGTCGCCCAGAGCTCGGTCTCCCGGTCGCCGGTCCGGCGGGCCACCTCGCGGATCTCGGCGGTGATCGGTGCCCGGGCGGCGGCCGTGCCCGGGCCCCAGCTGGTGTCGTGCCGGGCCCACAGGCTGAAGGTGAGCGCCTCGTCGTCGTGGCCGAGCCGGGCGCGCGACTCGGCGGCGGTGATCAGGTCGGCCACCAGCGTGCCGACCGGCAGGCCGTCGCCGGGCTCGCCGATCAGCCGCCGGTACGCCTCCCGCAGCAGCCCCTCCGCGTCGGGCACCCGCTGCGTGCCGGCCAGGCGCGCGCGGTGGACGGTGAGGGCGACGCGGGCCAGCACCACCGGATCGTCGACCGTCAGAGCCAGCTCGGCGGCCTCCGCGAAGAGGCGCAGGGCCTCGACGCCGTCGCCGCCGTGGTGCAGCAACTCCCCCAGCTCGATCGAGATCTTCACCCGCTGCGCCGGGTCGGTGGCGACCTCCAACGCCCGGCGGAAGTGGATGAACGCCTCATCCACGGCCAGCCGGCGGCCGGCTTCCCGAGCCGCGGCCACCAGCAACTCGGCCGCCCGGAACGGGTCGAGCCGGTCGCCGGCGAGGTGGGCGTGTCGGGCCAGGTCGGCCGGGATCAGCCGCTCGGCGAGCGCCGCCGAGCCGTCGACCGCCCGGACCACGGCGGCGTGCCGGGCCCGCCGGTCGTCGTCGCCGAGCCCGTCGTAGAGGGTCTCCCGGACCAGGTCGTGGGCGAAGGCGAACCGGCCGCCGCCCCGGGCCAGCACCAGGCGGGCGGTCACCGCCCGGTCGAGCAGCCGGTCGACCTGGGCTGCCGGGACACCGCCGCCGGCGGCCAGCACCTGCCGGTGGAACTCGCGGCCCAGCACGGCGGCGACGGTGAGCACCTCGACCACCGGTGCCGGCAGTTGGGCCAGCCGCCGCCGCACCGCCTCCCGTATGCCGGGGGCGATGGTGCTCACCTGGCCGTCGGCGCGCCAGAGCCGGGCGGTCTGCTCGACGAAGAACGGGTTGCCGCCGGTGCGCCGGTGCACCTCGTCGACCAGGTCGGCGTCGGGCTCGCGGCCCGCGGTGCGGCTCATCAGCGCGCCCACCTCGTCGCGGGACAGGCCGGTGAGGGTGACGCTGGTGGCCTTCGCCACCAGCGGCATCAGCAGCGGGCGCAGCGGATGGTCGGCGGCCTCCACCTCGGCGTCGCGGTAGGTGCCGATCAGCAGCAGCCGTTCGAACCAGGTGTGCTGGGCGGCGAACTGCAGCAGCCGCATCGAGGCCGGGTCGGCCCAGTGCAGGTCGTCGAGGACGACCACCACCGGCCGGCGCTGGGCGACCGCGACCAGGGCGGTGGTCACCGCGTCGTGCAGGTCGAACTCGTCCCGGTCGCCGCGCCCCTCGCCCGCCACCTCGGCCAGCGCGGTGCCGCCCGCGCGGTCGAGCACCTCGCGGATCGTGCGATCGGTGGTCTCGCCGAGCAGTGGGGCCAGGCCGGGCTCGGCCGCCTCCCGGGCCGCCGCCCAGTCGTCGGGTGAGCGGCGCAGCCCCCGCAGCACCTGCACCCAGGGCCAGTAGCCGGGTGCGCTGTCGGAATCCCAGCAGGCGGCGCCGAGCACCAGCGCGCCGCGCTGGCGCGCCTCCTTCGCCGCGGCGGTGACCAGCGTCGTCTTGCCGATGCCAGGCTCGCCGGCGACCAGCACGAGACCGCCGTGGCTGGCGGCCGCCCGGTCGACCTCGGCGCGCAACAGACCCGCGGGGTGCTCCCGCCCGATGACGACCTCGCCGAACCGCGGCTCCATGACGCCCCGACGGTAGCCGAACCGTCGGACATCCCGCCGCTCCCCGACCGCGCCGCCCGCCCATCGACCGGCAGCGGCGCGCCGCGGCTCGGCTACGCGCGTACCGCCGGCTGGCCGACCGGTGCGGGGGTGGCGGCCGGCTCCGACCGCTCGGCCAGCGCGGCGCCGGTCGCGGCGAGGACCGCGCAGCCGGCCGCCAGCAGGTACGCCGGCGCCGGCAGCCACGCGGTCAGCGTCATCCGCTGGCCCACCGCCTGCCCGGCCAGGATCGCGACGTTGACCAGGTGGAACGCCGTGAACGCGAGCAGCAGCGCCACCACGAACCCGTGGTACACGTGGCGCAACCCGACCGCCAGCGTGCCGGCGGCAGCCAGCAGCACCACCGCCAGCGCGGCGGTCACCAGCGCGAAGAGCCGGTAGCGGGCCACCTCGGCCGGCTCCCAGTAGTCCTCCACGCCGGCGAGCAGCCCGGCCGCCGACGCCGCGGTCAGCACGGCGGCCAGGACGACCACCACGACCGCGACGATCCACGCCCACCGCCGCCGCACCGCCACGGTGAACGCGAGCAACAACCCGACGTACGCCGGCAGCGGCGCCAGTTCGAGGAAGTACTGGGTCAACGGGTTCGGCGTGCCGGGCAGTGCGGGCTCGACGTAGACCAGGTCGAGGCCGTTGGTCGTCCCCTCTCCGCCGTCGCCGCGGAACCACGGCAGCATGAACAACCCGAACGCCACCATGGCGAACAGCACCAGACCCAGCCGACCGGCACGACGCACCCTGATCCCCGTCACCGCAGTGACAGTAGTGAAGCTTCTCGGATCGCGTGGACCCGTCCCGCGCCGGCGGCAGTCCGTGCTGCGTTACTCGCCGATCTCGTGCCGTCGCTCGTCGTCGACGGGCCGCCCCGGCGGATGCGTAGCGGGCGGCGTACCGGGTACGCGCCGCCCATGGGTAGCCACAAGGAGAACAAGCACGATCCGGGCGGTGAGTCGGCACGCGGGCGGCGGCATCCGGGCAGCGGTGCGCGGGGCCACCAGGGCTCGCCGGTGGAGCACTCGCCGAAGGCCCGCCACCTGCGCACCGCCACCGGATCGGCCGGCAGCGAACGCGACCAGGGGCGGGCCAAGGTCGAGGGCGCCGACCGGGTCCAGCGGCAGGGCACGGGCTGAGCCCCGGGCGATCGATTCGCAGGGAGGTGATGGCGGCGTGGCCATGTTCCTACTGAAGTCGACCTACACGATCGACGGGATAAAAGGACTGACCACCGACGGCGGCACGAAACGCGTCGAGGTCGTCCGGAAGATGATCGAAGGTGCCGGCGGCCGGATGGAGTCGATGTACTTCGGATTCGGCGCGGACGACACCTACGTGGTGTGCGACCTGCCGGACCACAAGAGCGCCGCCGCGCTGGCCATCGACATCCGCGCGGCGGGCGGGGTGGACACCCGGGTCACCCCGATCCTGACCGCCGACGAGATCGACGAGGCGACCCGGGAGCGGCTCGAATACCAGCCTCCGGGCCGGTGACGCGCCGCCGTCAGCACCAGTGCCGCCCGCGACCGCCGACCGCACCACCCGCGACGGCGGCCGCTCGGGCGCCTACCGCGAAGTGCCGGACGCTCCCCCGCCGGGGACGTCCAGCGCCGGGGCGATGACCGTGAAGGCGCGGTCGGTGAGGCCGGCCGGGTCCTCGGCGCCGTCGCTGTCGCTCCAGCGTTGCAGCACGGCGTCGAAGGCACTCAGCGCCATCCCGACGGCCAACTGCGGGTACAGGTCCGTGTCCAGGTCGAGGCCGAGCCGGCCGCCCAACTCCGCCGCCAGGTCGGTGCGCCACTGCGCCTGCCGCTCCAGGTAGCGGGCGAGCAGGGCGGGCGTACGCAGGATCAGCTGGACCACACGCAGCGCCCGGTCCCCGTGGTCGGCGCAGGCGGCGATCGGAACCCAGATGGCGTGCCGCAGCGCGACGGAGGGTCGCTCCTCGGCGGGGCGGGCCGCCAGTTCCGCGCGGATGTCGGCGCCCATGCCGGTCAGGAACTGGACGACCACGTCCTCCTTGGACGCGAAGTAGCGGAAGAACGTACGCCGGGAGACGCCGGCGGTGGCGGCGATCTCGTCGATGGTGACCACGTCGAACCCGTTGCGCGCCAACAGCTGCAACGCCGCCTCGGTCAGCTCGTTCGAGACGAGCTGGCGTTTGCGCTCGGCCAGGCTGACCTCGGGACGCGGGTTCACGGGCCCATGCTAGGCGATGCCACGGATGGCACCCAGGCGATCCGTTGACACTCAGTGCCATGACCGACATGATGTGTCGCATGATGCGGAAGGGTTGGGCCACCGACCAGATGCCGGACCAGACCGGCCGGGTGTTCGTCGTCACCGGAGCCAACAGCGGTCTCGGCCTCGCCACCACCAGGGCGCTCGCCCGCCGGGGCGGGCACGTGATCCTCGCGGTCCGCGACGAGGCGAAGGGCCGCCGCGCGGTCGCGGAGATCACCGCCGAGCACCCGGCCGCGAGTCTCGACGTACGCCAGGTCGACCTGGCCGACCTCGACACGGTCCGCGCCTTCGCCGACCGGCTGCGCGCCGACCATCCGCGGCTGGACGTGCTCGTCAACAACGCCGCCGTGATGGCGCCACCCCGGTCGCTGAGCGCGCAGGGCCACGAGCTGCAGTTCGCCTGCAACCACCTCGGTCACTTCGCGCTCACCGGGCTGCTGCTCGACCGACTGGCCGAGGGGCGCGACCCCCGGGTGGTCACGGTGAGTTCGATCAACCACCGGCAGGGGCGGCTCCGCTTCGACGACCTCGACGGCGAGCGCCGCTACTCACCGATGGGCTTCTACAACCAGTCCAAACTCGCCAACGCCGTCTTCGGGTGGGAACTCCACCGCAGGCTCACCGCCGCGGGCAGCCCGGTACGCAGCCTGCTCGCCCATCCCGGCTACACCGCCACCAACCTGCAGACCAGCACGCCGGTCGGCCTGTGGCGGGTGGTGCTCGGGCGGATCGGCAACCCGATCCTCGCCCAGTCGCCGGCCGACGGCGCGCTGCCCCAGCTGTCCGCGGCGACCGCCCCGGACGTGCAGAGCGGCCAGTTCATCGGGCCGGACGGCCTCGGCGAGCTGCGCGGCCGGCCGACGCTGGTGCGGTTGTCCCCCGCGGCGACCGACGCCGAGACCGGCCGCCGCCTGTGGGACGTATCGGAACAGTTGACCGGCGTCCGGTACGCGTTTCCCAGCACCGTCCGATAAGAACAAGCCCTGGCCGGTGAGGGCGCTGGGCGCCCGCCACCGGCCAGGGTTGGAACAGGTCAGGCGGTCGCGCAGATGGCGTACCCGGTGTTCGTCCAGTTGCCGGCGAACGCGTCCTCCTCATACGCGCCGGAGAAGACGGAGGTCGGTGCGGTGGCCGGGCCGCCGCTCGGGCGGAAGTCGTCCACGACCGCCTCGCCGGTGACTCCGTTCAGCTCGTAGCCGGCGCCGGTGAGCACCTTCCCCACCGGGCAGGTGGCGGTGACGCTGTGGAAGTCGGTGGAGTTGCTGGCGCTGACCGCCGAGGTGCGCACCAGGCCGGCGAGCGGGTTGGCACAGATCGCGTACGCCGTCGCGGTCCAGTTACCGGCGAAGGCGTCGGCCTCGTACGCCCCCACGGTGACCGACGTCGGCGCCGTGGCCACGCCGCCGTTGGGCCGGAAGTCGTCGACCACGCCCTCGCCGGTGACACCGGTCAGCTCGTAGCCGGTGCCGGTGAGCACCTTGCCGACCGGGCAGGTCGCGGTGACGCTGCGGAAGTCGTTCGAGTTGCTGGCGCTGGTCGCCGACACCCGGACCAGACCGGCGACCGGGTTGGCGCAGATGGCGTACGCGGTGACCGACCAGTTGCCGGCGAACGCCTCCGCCTCGTACGCCCCGACCGTGACGGCGGTCGGCGCGGTGGCCGCGCCGCCGTTTGGTCGGAAGTCGTCGACGACCGCTTCACCGGTCGCCCCGTTGAGTTCGTAGCCCGCGCCGGTCAGCACCTTGCCGACCGGGCAGGTCGCGGTGACGCTGCGGAAGTCGGTGGAGTTGCTGGCGCTGGTCGCGGAGACGCGGACCAGGCCGGGCACCGCGGCGGACGCCGGGGCGGCCGGGACGACGATCGCCGCGGCCACGGCGGCGCCGGCGATGAGGCTGAGCGCGCGGGGCCCGAACCGGCGGGAGACTCGCTGAGCTGACATGTGACTCTCCTGTCTGTCACGCTCCGCGGCGCTGCCCTGTGCCGGCCAACCACCGCGGAGCTTCGTCATTGACGAGCTCACGCTAAGTAGTCAGTCGACCAGGCATTATCTCCAAACCGACTACGTTAAGTAGTCGACTGAGTGCCGTGCGTCTTTGCGGCGAGCCGCCGCCACCGGTACGGCGCGGCGCGGGTCAGGAGAAGTGGGTCTTCGGCCGGCTGATCCGCTCGCCGTCGACGATCAGGTCGACCTTCTCGTTGTAGAAGGCGACCAGGCCGGCGATCGGCAGCAGCGCCCCGGTGGGGAAGGCGTACGACCAGGCCAGGTCCGGGTGGACGGTGCCGCCGACGCGGACGGACCAGTAGTCGCTGGTCCGGCCCTTGTACGGGCAGGCCGTCCGCGTCTGCGACGGCACGAGGTGGCTGAAGTCCACGTCGGTGCGGTTCAGGTAGTAGCGGGTCGGCAGGCCCGTCTCGAACACCAGCACCGGCGCGGCCGACTCGGCCAGCACGACCCCGTCCAATTCCACCCGCACACGGCGGCCGGACCGCAGCGCGTCGACCCGGGCATACGGGTTGCGGGGGTGCACGAACACCTCCTCGTCCTCCTCGAACCAGCTGTCCAGGGCGGCCCAGTCGAACCGGATCGTGTTGGCGAGCGCCGGCGGCGCGTCGTCGCCGTACCAGCGCGCGCACGAACGACGGACCGTCTCGCCCACCCGCAGCCCGTGCAGCCGCGCCGCGCCGCGGGACAACTCCTCCGTGCACTGCTCATCGACCAGCAGGCTGCGGTTCACGTCGGCCGCCGGAATGTAGTACTGCGGGTAGAGCGGCCACTCCCACACGTACCGGGCCTGCATGGTGTCCAGCACCTGCTGCCCGGCGAGGAAGGCGCGGATCCGGCGCGGGACCGGCTCGACATGGTCGACCGGAACGTTCGCCTTCGGATAACCCGGCACTTGGTCCTCCCGTGCTGGCTCTGACGATCGGGCACTGGTTCAACGATCAGCGCGGCGGCTACGAATCGAACGCATCCTCGGTGGTTGCGCAGAGGCCGTCGTGGGCGTTGCGCCGCCGGCAGCGGCCGGGCCCATCGAGCCTGGCATCACACCAGACGCGGGTACGCAGGAACTGGCGGTCCTCCTCGCTGAGCGTGGTCTCGCCGAAGTCGACGGCGGTGACGTGGCCGAGCGAGTCGCGCAGCGCGACGGCCAGCTCGACGGCGGCGTCGAGGCTGGTCAGGGTGGTGGGCAGGTGGATGACCCAACGGGGTGCGGTCACGTTGGCCACCTCATGGCGTGGCAGCCGTGGTGGCGGGACTGCCATTGCCGCAGCGCCTGGCGGATGCGTTCGGCCTCGGTGTTGGCGGTGGCCAGGTCGCGGTGCAAGCGGTCGAGTTCGTCGGCGACCTGGTTGAGGTAGGCGTGCACCTGGTCGGAATCGAGGCCGCGCCATCGGGTGTCGAAGGCGGCGACGCGCACGTGCTGCGGCAGCAGGCGCTCGCCGGTCACGTAGATCATCGCTGCGGCGCCTCCTGTTCGGCGATCAGCGTCTGGATCTGCCGGTCGGTGAGGCCGCGCTGGTCGAGGACCGGCCGGCCCCAGCGGTGCAGCCGGCACGGGTGCGGCGCGCGGTCATTGCGGCAACGTGGGCCGTCGGGCCACTGCTCGGCGGCGTGCACGGTCAGTGCCTTGACGGCGAAGCCGACGTCCTCGGCGGTGACGTACGGCGGCAGCGGCAGCTCGCCGAGCACCTCGTCGATCGAGTCCATGTCCCTCCCTCGCTTGGTGGGGCACCGGGGCGGGCGGGGGCGGCGCTCGCCGTTCGGGTCGACGCCGCCGGAGCCCAGCACCCGCCCCGGGCCATGCGCTCAGCCTCGGCGAGGAGTTGACCAGGAACTACAGCGTCCGAGGGGCCGGTGTGACGCAGAAATGAGGCGTCCGCGTACCCGCGCAGTCGACGGGCTGTTACTACAGTGGCGACGGATCGGAGGGAGATCGGGCGTGGCGTTGAAGCGGCACCGGCTCTGTCAACGGCGGAAGGCGCTCGGATATAGCCAGGAGCGCTTGGCCGGCATCCTTGGCGTGGAGCGTTCGACCGTGGTGCGTTGGGAGAACGCCGAAACGGATCCGCAGCCGTGGCATCGAGCCCGGATCGCCTCCGCGTTGGGGATTACGCTCGAACAACTCGACGACATGCTCGTCGACGTGTCGGTGGCAGCGCATCGAGGGCAGGCCATGGCAGATGAGATTCGCGGTCCCGCTTCCTCCGCGACCCCGCCAGAGCTGCTGAGCGGCCTCCGGGCCTACCTGACCAACTACCTGACCACGCCCGCTCGGCCGGCTCAGTCGCTTGTCGAGGTGCGGCGGTCGGTGGCCCGGGTGCACCACCTCTACCAGAGGGCGAGCTACACGTCGGCCGCCCGCCTGCTACCCGACGTGCTCGGCCAGGCCACGGAGCTGTCCAGCAGGTCGGCGGGGCTGCATCGTGGAAGCGCGTTTCGGCTGCTCGCCGCCGCGTACATCGCGGCGTCGAAACTTGCCGCCAAGGTCGGTGACGGCGACACCGCCCTGCTGACCGCCGATCGAGCCTCCACCGCCGCTCGGCTCGCAGATGACCAGGCGTTGGCGGCAGTCGCCGCATACCAGGCGGCCTGTGGTCTCATGCGGCTGCCGGGACGGGCGCCCGAAGCCGAGCAGGTTGTGCGAGACAGCATCGAGCGCTTGGCCGCTGATGGCCCCACTCGCGATCCTGGTCTGCTGTCCGCTCACGGCGCTCTGGTGCTCCTGGCCGCCGTGCTGACAGCCGGGCAGGGCAACCCGAAGGAGGCGGCCCACTTCCTGGCGCGAGCCGACGGTCTCGCAACGACGCTGGGTGCCGACGGCAACCGGCTGTGGACCGGCTTCGGTCCGACGAACGTCGTGATCCACGCGGTCTCCGCCGCGGTTCGGGCCGGCAACTCGGAGCAGGCCCTGGAGATCGGAACGCGCCTCGACACCTCGCGACTGCCAACCGTGCTGGTCGGCCGAAGGGCACAGGTGCACGTCGACCTCGCCGCAGCCGTTCTGATGTCGTCCGGCGACAGATCGGTCTCGGTGTTACACCTGCTCGAAGCCGAACGGATAGCCGCCGAGGTGGTCCGCACCAACGTCCAGGGCCGCACGCTCCTGTTCAACCTTCTGGCAAAGGAGCGACGTGTGGCGACGCCGGGGCTGCGACCACTGGCGGAACGGGCCGGGTTGCTGGCATGAGTCAGCGACGAGTGCTGGCTCTGGTCGTCTGCGCCGCGCCTCCGGTGCTACGCATCAGCGAACTGATCGAGCTGCTGCAAGATGATGGGTGGACCATCTGCCTCACCGCGACGCCCACCGCCGCAACCTGGATCGACCGCGAAGCCTTGGAGCGGCAGACCGGCTACCCGGTCCGGGTCAGGTGGCGGATGCCCGGCGATCCGGAGCCGCATCCGCCGGCGACTGCCGCCGCCGTGGTGCCGGCGACGTTCAACGTGATCAACAAGTGGGCGCAGGGGATCAACGACACGCTGGCGCTGGGCATCCTGAACGAAGCGCTCGGTGCCGGCATCCCGGTATACGCGTTCCCCAACGTCAAGGCACAGCTCGCCGCCCACCCGAGCTACGACCGGAACCTGCGGTTACTGCGGAACGCGAACGTCGCCGTTGCGCCCCTGCCTGCTGAGCTGGAGTGGCGTACGGTCGTTGACCGTCTAGGTTTCGAGTAGCCTCCCGGAAATCACTGTCCTTGGGCCTGCCGCAGGCAGCACGGCCCGGCTCGGAAGTGCCCGAACTCCGGAGTTGCGTCAATCGGTCAGCACTCGTTCCACGACGCTGAACCGGATCCGCTCCTGCTCCAGCCGCAGCGCGGACGCGTATCGGTTGGCGACCAGATCGCGGTACAGCTGCGACTCTGCGGGCGTCAGGTGGGCGAGCTCGCTGGTGACCGGGGCCGCCTCCTGGCCCCAGTGCTCCCGGTGCCCTAGCAACGTCGCGGCGTCCATCAGCACCGACGTCGTGTGCGGAAACACCTGGCGGAGCCGGTCGAGGATGGCGAACCCGTGGGTGTCGATGTCGCCCCAGTAGCTCAGCTCCCGGTCGTGCAGCCAGGTCAGCGGCGCCAGTGCGCGCACCGCGTAGCCGCCGCCGAAGACCGCGACCGTGCCGGGCACCGGCGGAAGGGCCAGGTACGTGGTCTCGTTCTCCACGACGAGCACTCGCACGACGTCGAGCGGGGTGCCGGCCAGCTCGTCGACCCGGACCGTCACCTCACTGAACGGACCGAGCGCCGCCGGGATGGGGCGGGCAAGCGCACGCAGCCGCACGTACGTGGGCTTGGTGCGGAACCGGTACCGCTCGGCGAACCGGGCCGGCGGCTTTGCCGCATCGATCCGCTCGGGTGCCAGTTGCCGGTCCAGCAGCTGGGCCAGGACACCACGGTGCTGCTCGATGAACTTGGTGTCGACGCCGGGGACGTCGATCTGCCGCACGTAGAGCTCCGCCGTGGGGTGCCGGTCGATCCAACGCACGACGTCGACCAGGCGGGCCCAGCTCTGCTCGTTGTCCAGCACCTTCATCGGCTCGGCGGTCATCCACTCGACCAGGGCGGGCGCGGTCTGCCGCGTCGCCTCGACGAGCCGCAGGAACGTCTCCGCCTGGCGCTTCACCCGCAGCAGCGCCCACACCCGGTCGGCGCTGTCGATGACCGCCCGGTGCGGCACCTCGTTGCTGCCGACGAGCCGCCCGCCGACGCGTTTCCATTCGAGGCGTACCAGGGTCGGGTCGACGGCCTGCCATGCGGCGAGCCAGTCCTGGGCCGCGCCGAAGTCCTCGGCCAGCTCCACCGCGGTCGGCGCGCGCAGCGGCACGACGATCGGTTCCCACCGCTGCCGCGCATACGCAGTGAGCAGCTCGCCGGAATTCCACCGCCGGCGCACCTTCGCCAGCAGGTCCGTCGGGGTGGACCAGCGCGACGCCGGCACTGTCACTCCCCGACGGTGATCAGGCGGGCGAGCTGATGCGTTTCACGCTGCTGGTGGTACTCCTCGATGCTGAGACTGCGCAGCCGCGAGTTGCTGCCGGTGGGGTTGTCGACGAAGCCGACGGCGGAGACGTACGGCTCGATCACGTGGATCTTCTGTAGCGGGGTGACGATGAGCAGTTGCAGCCCGAGCCGCTGGAACAGCGCCAGCGCGAACCGTGTCGACTCGTCGGAGCCCCGGCCGAACGCCTCGTCGATGACCACGAAGCGGAAGGTCTGGCCGGAGTCGGTGGTCAGGTCGAGCTTGAACTGGTACGCCAGCGATGCGGCGAGGATGGTGTAGGCGAGCTTCTCCTTCTGCCCGCCCGACTTGCCGCCGGAGTCGCTGTAGGTTTCGTGCTCACTGTCGTCCTCCCGCCACCGCTCGGAGGCTGAGAAGACGAACCAGTTGCGCACATCGGTCACCCGCCGCGCCCACGCCTTGTCGATGTCGGTGAACCCCGGTCGGCCGCGGAACCGTTCGATGAGCTGCTTGACCTGCAGGAACTTCTGCTCGGAGTACTGGTCGCCGTCGTCTCTGGCGAGCGAGTTCTCGGTGCAGGCGCGCAGGTCGTTGATGAAGTCGCGGATCTCCACGTTGGGTGTGCGGTTGCCCTCCAGCCGGATGTACCGGCCGTCGTTGTAGTCGATGCCCACCAGCGACCGGTTGATCGTGTCGATCCGTTTCCGGATGAGGTCGGCCTGCTTGTGCAGCTGGGAGTGGAACCCGGCGATGTCGCGGATCGTGTTGGTGTTGAGATACGTCTTGAACTCATTTTCGAAGCGCGGCAGGTCGTCGCGGACCAGCCGCTCGTGCATCGTCCGGTACTCCGGCGCGGAGTGGATCGAGCTGTCCAGCTCGGCGGCCTCCACCGGGTAGGTGTTGCGGAAATCCTCCATCGCACGCACTGCCCGGTTGCTGGCCAGAGCCTGCCGGTGGGCAGCGTCGTTCCGGTCCTTGGTCAGCCGGTCCTCGGTGACGCTTCGCAGCCGGTCGTAGTCCTCTGGGCTGAACAGCGGCGTGTCGCCGGCGAGCTCGGCGATCGCCGCGTACCAGCGCTCCGCGTCCCGCGCCGCCGGCTCGCGCAGCAGCGCCTCCGCGTCGCGCCGGCCGTGCTCGGCCTGTTCCAGATGTAGCTCGGTCTGGGCGATCCGGCGCTGCAGATCGTCGCGCTCGGCGCCGCCGCTGTCAATCGCTTCGAGCACCGTCTTGAGCTGGGCGGTGACCCGCTCCAGCTCCCGGGAGGAGCGTTCGAGCTGCTGCTTCTCCTGGCGCAGCCGCCGCACTCGCTGCGCGGAGGACTGCCAGTCGATGTCGGTGAAATCGGTGAACTCGACGAGCTTGCTCAGCACGTCGAGTCGGCGGTTGAGCGCGCCGAGCCGGTCGACGACCGCGTCCCGGGCCTTCGCTGCCTGAGCCTTGTCGGTGGTGAGTACGCCCGCCTTGGCCAGCAGCGCATCGATCTTCAGCTCGATGCTCCAGCCCAGCACGTAGGTGCTGCGGTCGTCGATGCGGCTGCGGTCGTCCTTCTCGTGCCGGCCGCCGGTGTCCTTGACCTGGCCGGCCCGCGTGATCGCCCGTTCGGCGCGGCGGAACTCCTCGACCGTCTGCACACACTCGTAGCCGGCGCGGCGGCGCAGCTGGCGTTCCAGCCAGGGCCGGAATGGTGATTCCTTCAACTCCAGCTTGGCGAAGAGCTGCCGGCCGGCGTCGGCGGGCAGCGGCTCCGCCTGCCGGGGGAGGGTCGCCGGAACCCGGTAGTAGACGAGCCGGCCGCCGAGATGGTGGCGGTCGACCCAGCCGGCCACGGTCGGGTAATGCTCGTCCGGCACCAGGATCGACAGCGCGAAGCCGCGCAGCAGCCGCTCCGCCGCCCCTTCCCAGTCGGCGGCGTCGGCCCGGACCTGGATCAGCTCGCCCGCGAACGGCAGCGCCGCCTCGGGCAGCTCCAGCTCGGCGCAGATGCGCGCCCGCAGGTCCAGGTTGCGCCGGGGGATGTTGCTGCGCCGTTCCTGCAAGCTGCGCAGCTCGGCGTTCACCTCGGTCTCCTGCTGCTCCAGCTCCCGCACCCGCACCGCGGCGTCGGTCAGGTCGTTCTGCAGGGCGGCGCGCTGTTCCTCGGCGCCGGTCAGTTCGTCTGTGATCTCGCGTTGCCGGGCGGTGAACTGCTCGATCGTCTCCACCGGCGGGAGGTTCGCGTCGGTTAGCAGCCCGCTGAACCGCTCGAACCGGCGCCACCGTTCGTCGCGGGTGCCCTCGGCCTCGGTGATCTGCCGTTCCAGGTCGGCGATCCGGTCACCGCCGTGCCCGGCGCGCTCCAGCTCCAGGCGCTGCCGCTCGGTGTCGAGCTCGGCCAGCCGGGCCCGGGTGGCGGACAACTGCGCGCGCAGCTCCGCGAGCTCGACGGTGTGCGCGGCGACCCGGGCTGCGAACAACTCGGCTTTGCCCCGGGCACAGAAGTACGGCAGCGCCGCCCGCTTGGCGTCCAGCTCGCCGATCGCCTGCCCGTATGCGGCGTAGGCGTCGCAGGCGTCGAGCAGCGGCTTCAGCACGGCCAACTGCTGGCGGGCCTTGACCACCGCCTCGTGCGCCTTGGTCAGATCCTGGAAGTGCTCGACGAGGCGCCGGATCCAGCCGCCGGTGTCGAACGGCTCCAGCATGTGGTGGCGGACGAAGTCGTTGAGGTCGCCGACCGCCTTCATCGAGACGGTCTGGTGGAACAGCTCCATCGCCTGGTCCGAGGCGATGCCGAGGCGGCGCCGGAAGTCCTTGCCGTACTCCGGGAAGTGGTCGTACACCTTGGCGCCGGACTGGCGCAGCCGCCGCTTCAGCTGGCCGATCTCCGAGCCGAAGTCGGCGAAGTCGCCGGCGATCGTGAACTCCCGATCGGAGGTCACGTAGAAACGCTCCGGCTGGCCCGGGTTGCCGTCGTGCAGCCAGAACACCTGCGCCAGGCTGACCGCCGCCCCGCTGACCGGCTCGGCGAAGACACCGAGCAGCACCGAGTAGCAGGAGCCGCGGCGCAGGCCGACCGGTTCGGAGGCGCCGGTCTTCTCGTTGCGCTCCGACTTGTAGTGGCCCTGCACGTAGGAGCGCAGCGTGCGCTCCCGGGTGTCGGCGCCGGCGGCCTTGTTGTACGAGATCCGGTTGGCCGGCAGCAGCAGCGTGGTGATGGCGTCGACGACGGTGGACTTGCCGGAGCCGATGTCCCCGGTGAGCAGGGCGTTGGCGCCGTCGAGGCGCAGCGTCCAGACCCGGCCGTCGAACGTCCCCCAGTTGTGCAGCTCCAGCCGTTGCAGGCGGAACCCGGCGAGGGCCGAGGGTGTGGTCTCTCCGATCAAGGTGGCGGTCATCGGGTCGCCTCCAGCTCGGCGGCGTACTCGGCCAGCCGCGCGTCGAAGTCCGCCAGCCACTGCGCGTCGACGAAGGCCTTGATGATGCGCCGTACCTCGTACGTCGGCTCGGCGTCGTCGATGCGGCGCAGGAACCCCAGCTCCACCACCTTGCCGATATGCGTGTCGATCTGGTCGATCAGCCGGGCCTCGCTGGTCGACGTGGGCAGGAAGACCGCGCACAGGTCCACGATCTGCTGCCGGGTCAGCACCAGCCGGGTGTCGGCGTTGCTGGCGTCGAACTCGGCGAGTTTCTTACGGAGCAGCGCCAGCAGCAGGCTGACGTGGAACGACAGCGCCCGGCGAGGGATGAGCCGGGGAATCGTCGGCTGCCCGGTGGCGTCCTCGTCGCCGGGCTGGGAGCGCAGGAACGCGTACCCCTCGGCTTCGTCGACGACGACGGTGAGTCCGAGTACGGCGACGTAGTCGCGGACCTGCGCCTGCAACTGCATCAGGTGATGCCACGGCACCGGGTGCGTGTCGCGGTAGATGACCCCTTTCATCAGGTGGGCGGCGGCCACCGACAGGCTCGGTTCGTCGCTCTTGGTCGCAGCCATCACACCCCATCCAATGCCGGCACCCTGCGCACGAACGAGACGGCGGGCAGGAGCGCGGTCCGGGTCCGCCCGTCCGGGTCGTACCACCGCACCTGGTCCCGCCGGTCCTCGTCGAAGACCACGTCGAAACCCGGGTCGCGCAGCGACAGGTACGTCACCAACTCTGCCAGGCCTTGCTCCAGCGGACGGTCGGCGAGAACTTCCGGCAGGGACACCTGCGAGCTGCGGCGCAGTGCGGCGCGTACGGCGTCGGTCAGCCGGACCGGGTCGACGTGCACCTGCTCGAAGAGCCGGGAGACGTCGATGTCGGTCTCGCCGGTGTCGACCGTGCTGTCCAGCGCCTGCTTCGCCCGGGGCCGGTACAGCGGACGTTCCATCGGCAGCACGACCTGCGGTGCCGGCGCGTCGAGCTCGAAGACCAGGCCCTGCGTCGGCTGGTCGCGCAGCGCCAGGGCGTGCGCCTCGATACCGCGCAGCAGGTCCATCACCCGCCGATTCTCGAGCCACACCTGGTCGTCGAGGAACCGGCGCAGCTGCTCCGACAGCAGCCGTACCGTCGCCTGGGTGCGCTCCGCCGCGTCGAGCCAGTCGTAGTGGATGCGCCGCATCCGCGGGTCCACTTCCCCGATGACGTCGAGCGACTGCACCCGGGCGAGCAGGTCGCTGAACTCCTGCTGGCGCTGAGGCGACAGCAGGAAATCGTAGAAGGCGTGGAAGCTGCGCCCCTGGTCGGAGTCGGCGATCGCGTGCCGGCTGCCGACGACCTCGTCGAGCAGCTCACCCTTCGAGCCGCTCCAGGTGGCGATCTTTTCGCGCAGCGCCCGATCGAGGGCCCGGAAGTTCGCCTCGACCTCGCGAAAGTCGCCGAGCAGCCCGCGCGCGGTCGTCACGAACTGCTGGTACCGATCGCGCTGCGCCGCACCGTCGAGCACCTCCACCTGACCGCCGCGCACCTTGGCGATCTCGGCGTCGATCGCGTCGCGGCGCGCCTGCAGCTCCGCCAGTCGGGCGTCCGGGTCGGTCTCGGCGCCGTAGACCATCTGACGCAGCAGCTCTAGCACGATGTTGAGCCGGGACTCGGTGCCGACGAACGACCGGGCCTGCAGCGACTGCACCCACGACAGCGCCCGCTCCACCGCGGGCGTCGCGTCGAAGTGCACCTCGTCCGAATCGGGCGGATAGTACTTCCGCAGCCAGCCGACCTCCGGCTGCGACCAGTCGTCGAGGTAGGCCTTGGCGGCGCGCGGAAAGGTGCCGGCGCCGAGGCGCTCGTTGAGCGCGAACAACTCGTCCTCCAGGCGCGCGGTCAGCTCGACGCCGGAGATGGAGCGCACGTTCTCCTCGACGAACACCCGCCCCAGGAAACTCACGACGAGCGCGGCATGGTCGGCGCGCAACAGCCGCCACGCCGCGTTGTTGCGGCGCAGCCACTCGATCTCGTCGAACTCAGTCGTCACCCCATGCCCGTCCCTGGCCGGTCACCAACCGCCGCCCATGCTAGAGAGCGGGTGGGACATCCGGCCCCAGCCGGTGCTTGTCGTTGACCGACTCAGTCGCCGCCTGACGATGGCGAAGTGGGCGTCCCCTCGTGCGGGAGATTACGCGGCGCGTTCGGCGATGGCCACGACGTCGGCGCTGGGCCGAATGCGCGCCGGCCGGCCCGGACCGCCAGAGTGGCGAGCGCAGCGTTGGCGCCACCGCCGATCAGCGCTCCGATGCCGAACGGTGCCACCCGGCCAAGAACGATGATTCCCTGCTTGGTCCCGTACTTCACGACGAAGTTCCGCCCCAAGATCTTGTTGATCTGTTTGAGCGTCTCGACCGGCACCTTGGCGACTATCTGACGTCCCCAGTGTTGCCCCGTACGCTCGGCGACCTTGGTAATGGTGGCGGAGCCCGACCCGCCGAGCATGATTCCCATCACGATCGTTCTGCGGCGCTCGATCTCGTCGATCGGGACGCCATGGACCTCGGCGATCGAGAGCGCGAAAAGTGCGCTCAGCTCAAGCGAAGACAGAACTTCACCGCCGGACAGGGCCAGTGCGGCTCCCGTGCCGACACCAGGCGCGGCTGCGACTCCGCCAACCGCGGCACCCGTCCCGGTCAGGGCGCTGACATACATCCGCTCCAGAGTGCGAATCACCTCTGCCGGCGTCGCCTCCGGGTTCCGCTGGCGGGCACGGGCAATGTTCTTGCGTACCAGTCGACTCTGGACGTCGATTGCCTTATCCAGGAGGTCCAGGACCTTCTGTCCACGTACTGCTGCTTCCGGAGCGGGTTCGTCGTGGACATCTGTTCCCATGCGTACAACTCCCCCAGTTTGTTGCGTCCGGCTGAGTCTCCAATTCGACCAGTCACGCGGACCTTGCGCTAGATCGTCGAACGGTGGACGCGGCACTGCCCTACTAGCCAGAGGCTCTGGGACTGCGGGGCTTCGGTACCTGCCGGTTGAAACGAGGCTTGAGGGCCAGGACCAGGGCTTCTTTCGTACCCTCCGGGTTGTCGGTCTCCTGCCAGCGGACCTCGCGCTCGCCCAGCCAGCCGGCGATGTCCTGCGCTGTCGCCACCGTGCCCTGCTTGTCGAGGAGCTGGCCGACCTGCTCGTGCAGCACCGACGAGTCGCGGTTGCCGGTCAGGTGTTGCCGCAGGCGGTTGCGCAGGTTTCCGGTGCGGCCGACGTAGATGACCGTGCCGCCTTCGAGGACCACGTGCACGCCGGGCGCGCGGGGAGCGTCGGCGGCGGCCTCCATCGTGTACGGCCGGGGAGGCGTGAAGCCGGCCAGCAGGTCGTCGATCACGGGGTCGGGCATGCCCGGAGGCTACTCCCCCAAGTCTCCGCACGGACCGTCGTGGTCGTTGCGGCGTTGGCAGCGGCCGGCGCCGTCGAGCCGGGCGTCACACCAGATCCGGGTACGCAGGAACTGTCGGTCCTCCTCGCTGAGGGTGGTCTCGCCGAAGTCGATGGCGGTGACGTGGGCGAGTGATTCGCGCAGTGCGGTGGCGAGGATGATGGCGCCGTCGAGGCTGGTCAGCGTGGTCGGCAGGTGGATGACCCAGCGGGGTGCGCTCATCGCGGCCACCTGCTGTTCGGTGGGCCGGGCGTGGTGTGGCGGCAGCCGGTGTGGCGGGACTGCCACTGCCGCAGCGCTTGGCGGATGCGTTCGGCTTCGGTGTTCGCGGTGGCCAGCTCCCGGTGCAGGCGGTCGAGTTCGTCGGCGATCCGGTTGAGGTAGTCGTTGACCTGGTTCGGGTCGAGGCCGCGCCAGCGGGTGTCGAAGGTGGCGGCGCGGACGTGGTGTGCCTGCAGGCGTACCCCAGTCACGTAGATCATCGCTGCGGTGCCTCCTGCTCGGCGATCAACTGTTGGATCTGCCGGTCGGTGAGGCCGCGCTGGTCGAGGACCCGCTGGCCCCAGCGGTGCAGGCGGCACGGATGCGGGGCGCGGTCGTTGCGGCAGCGCAGGCCGTCCGGCCACTGCTCGGCGGCGTGCACGGTCAGCGCCTTGACGGCGAAGCCGACGTCCTCGGCGGTGACGTACGGCGGCAGCGGCAACTCGCCGAGCACCTCGTCTATCGAATCCATGTCCCTCCCTCGCGTCGGTAGGGCGCCGGGGCGGGCGGGGACGGCGCTCGTCGTTCGGGTCGACGCCACCGGAGCCCAGCACCCGCCCCGGGCCTTCATCGGAGGGTTGTGGATCAGTGCGGCGGGCCGTATGACGTGCGCGAGGTAGCCGATATGCACCGTTCGTATGCGGCGGCTCTACCGATCGTTGACGCGTTCCCGGTAGTCCCGCCACTGACGCGCGGCATCGAGCAGTGGCCCGTGGTGGGGACCGAGCGCGGCCTGCTGCTTGCGTTTCCAGAGGCGTACCAGCCCGTCGGCGAAGGCGTTCACCGCCTCGTCGGGCGCGTGCGCCCACGCCGGGACCTGTCGGGCCCACGCCTCGGCGGCGGCCGGTTCGTGGCCGGCGCGGATGAGGCGCACCAGCATGAAGGCGGTGTCGATCCACGCGGCGCCGCGCGCCGGGCTGGACCAGTCGACGAGCCGCAGCCGGTCGCCGAGGAGGAAGTTCCGCAGCGTCAGGTCGGTGTGCAGGAGCGTGTCGCCGTCGACCAGCTCGGGGGCGATGAGGTCCCGCCAACGGTCGGCGAATCGCTGCACCGGGATGGGCGGCGCCGGGGTCAGCTGGCGGCTCACTCCGCTCAGCAGCTGCGCCACCGGACGCAGGTCGGGCGATCCGGGGGCCAGATCGGGGTGGCGGCCGGCGACGTACTCGAACCCGAGGAGCAGCCAGCCCTCCTCCTCGATCGTCCAGCGAAGGCAAGGCACCACGTCGGGCAGGTGTGGATTGACGCGGGCCTCGTTGCGGTAGAGCCAGGCGCTCGGGCCGTCGATCTCGCCGCCCTTGCAGAAGATGCGGCCGGTGTCGGTGTCGATGACGGCCGCAAGGTCGCAGGACGCGCCGGTCGGTATCGAGTACGCGGCGTGGACGGTGCCGCTGTTCTGTTCGACGTGGCGGCGTACCGCGTCGGGAAGCTCGTGCCAGTGGCGACGGCGCGGCATGCGGTGGCCTCCCGACGGCGAGCGGTCCCGGGCAGTGTATGCCCGGGACTGCTGGTGAGCTGCCTATCGAGTGGGGCTGTCGGTGCAGCCGGCGTGGCACTGGCTGCACTTCGAGGTGCAGTCGGCGGCCGAGCCACCCCACAGCTCGTGGTCGAGGGCGAAGCCGGCGGCGGTGATGGCGGCGACCGTACGGGAGATCGGAGCGCCGATCGGGCTCGGGCCCGGAGGGGCGCGGATCGTGCGGGTTAGGTTCGGGCTGGTGGTGGATGAACCGGCCGGCGATGCGCTGGCAGAAGTCGGCGTACTCGCGGGTGTGCAGGATGAACGTGTGCCAGCCGATGTCCACTAGGTCACTCGGGCCGAGCGGCCCGGTGGTGGTGGCGCAGGCGGCGAGTAAGGCGAGCGCCTGGTCCATGATCCGGGCCGGCAGGTCGGGGCCCAGCTCAGGGTGATCGCGGGCGATGCGGGCGGTCAGCTGCGCGAACAGCTCGTCGGAGACGAGCGCTCGGCCGCTGCTGACCCGGTCGATGGTGAGCATCCTGCTCCTTCCGTCGGGTGGTCTTCCGCCAGGCTGCGTCGGACCGACCTCGGCTCCCATGACGCCGCGAGGATCGTCGATATACGTGGCGCGTATACCGCGAGCCCTGGAAACGGTTTGAATGGTTAGGCTCGACAGAGCGCAATGGACACAGCCACCCGCGAACGGCGAGGTTGCCGGTGACACCTGCGAAATGCCCCCGCTGCGGGGGACGCCTGGCCCGTGACAATGACAGCGGGCGCTGCGCACCCTGCCAGGCCGCCGAACGCGACCGGCTGAGCGCACCGCCGGAGGTTCCGGCGTCGTTCTGGTCGCACCCGCCGCTGAGGGCGGCCCTGGCGGAGCGGCATCTCGGGCGGGTAATCCGGGCGTACCGGCACCACCCGTACCACGGACGGGTGGCGTTGCCGCAGGCCGTGGTGGCGGGCTGGCTGGGCATCACGCAGGCGCAGCTCAGCCGGGTCGAGAACGGCCCGCCCATGGTTCACCTCGACCGGCTCACCCACTGGGCACAACTCCTGCGCATCCCGCCGTCAGCGCTGTGGTTCTCTCTCCCGGGCAGTCGTACCGTGGCGACTGTCAGGCCTGTCGACCTGGCCCCGAAGGCTCTCGAGGAAGGTGGCACCACGAAGCGTCGGCAGTTTCATGCCCTGTCCGCACTCGCTGGTCTTCATGCCAGCGGCTGCATCGACCTGCTCACTTCACGGGCCGCTGCACTCGCCAGCATCGGCATGGATCACGTGCGTTACGCCTCCACCCTTGTCGAGGAGTTCCGCAGAGCGGACGCGCAGATGGGCGCTGATGCGCTCTGCGACGTAGCGATCCATGCACACGATCAGTTGTCGTCCTGGGCGGCCAAGGCGTCGTACAGCAGATCGGTCGGCGACGCGCTGCAGAGCGCCCTGGCTGAACTGGCGATCCAGGCAGCCTGGCTCGCCATCGACGCGAACCGCCGGGCAGAAGCTCGGCCCTACCTGCATGAGGCCATCGCCCGGGCCCGGATCGCTGACGACTCCCGAGTCGAGGTACGGGCACTGGCGTGCATGTCGCTGCTCCTGCGGCAGGATCGGCCGAGCGAAGCGGCCCAGTGTGCCGAAGCCGCACTGCGTGCGGCCGCCGGATGGGCGACGCCGAGGCTCCGTACGCTGTTGCACCTCCGTGCCGCGTACGCGCAGGCCACGCTCCAGAACAGCCTCGGCTACGAACACGAGATGACCAGGGCGCGGCGTGCCTTCGACGGCGGTGCGCACGAGAACGACCTGCCGTTCATCTCCTTCGTGACGGCTCAGGAGGTCACCGGCATTCAAGGGCTTTCGTACCTCGTACTTGGCCGCGCCGATCGTGCCGCCAGCTGCTTCAGGTCCGTCACGTCAGCGCCGGCTGAAACCCACCGTCGGAACCAGCTCTACTACACGGTCCAGTTCGCTCGGGCAGCGAACCGGCAGGGTGACTTTGAGAGCGCAGCAGAGGCGGGCCTGAAGGCGCTGCCGGAAGTGGGGCGGGTGCGGTCGGGGCGAGTAAACGCGCTGCTGGCTGAAGTGCGATCCGACCTCGTGAATGCAGGCAGCTCGGTTTCCCGCGTGCGGGAGTTCGTCAGCGCATATGACGGGACGCTGGCTTGATGCGAGATGACCTGAGGCTGCGGCACTACGCGGCTGAGGAAGCTCAGCCGTTGGTTGACCAGCTCGTCGACGTCTACCTGGATGCCCATGCGAACGACGGGCCGCTCTACAACGCGGAGCGGTACCGGAAGCAGCTCGCCGCACACATGCCACGACCTGGCTGGGAGCTGGTGGCGGCGACCGTCGACGACGAGTTGGTGGGATACATCTACGGCTTCCCGTTGGCGCCTAACACCCGTTGGTGGGACGGCATCCAGGAGCCGGTCCCGGCCGGCTTCACCGACGAGACTGGCCGGTTAACTTTCGCCATCAGCGAGTTGCTGGTACGCCGCGCGTGGCAGCGACGGGGCATAGCCCGAGCTCTGCATGACGAGTTGATGAGCAGCCGGACGGAGGAGCGCGCGACCCTGCTCGTACGTCCCGACAACACCATCGCGCGCCATGCCTACACCTCCTGGGGATGGCGAAGCGTTGGGCGGCTTCAGCCGCAGTGGGCGAACGCGCCAACATATCTAATATTCACAAGAGCCACGCGTGGTTAATTCTCCCATGCACGGGCCGTCGTCGCGGCGACGGCAGCGGCCGGCGCCGTCGGCCTTGGCATCACACCAAAGTCGGGTGTCCAGGACTTGGCGGTCCGTCTCACTGGGGAAGTCTCGCCAACGTCGTTGGCGGCGGCGTAACCGAACCATGGGCCCCGAGTCGTCGGCCGGCTGAATCTAGCCCGGAAACTCTATGTTCACACAGGGGGACGATCGCCGCATGACGATACACATGCCACCAGCACTTCCCGTCCTCGTTGCTGGCTACCACGGCGAATATCAGGGGCCAGTCGCGTACATAGTGGCGTCCTGGCAAACTGCTCTCTCTCGCTGGCCCGAGGAAGCGAGCGTTCTCATCGACGATCGATGGACGCGGTCAGCATGCACCTCAGGGCGTCGAATGGTCACCCGGCACGACATCCGTAAGCTGATTGCAGTCACCGACCTCGCCGATCCACTCGGAGTTCGCAAAGCGTTCGTCCTGGTGATGACCTGGGGCTCTGGCGTGACAAACACGCGCAGCTATCGGAATGCGGCCCGAGCACTAGCAGATCAGAACGGCGCCGAGATGTTGGCGGCAACCGCGATGCTCTGCCGGGAAGGCAGGTTAGATGAAGCCTATCGGCGGTTCTCCCTGCCGGGCGTCGGTCGCTCCTTTTTCACAAAGTGGTTCGCATTCGCAGGGCGCACAAAAGAGCGTCCACGACAGCCACTCATTCTCGACGACCGAGTCTTGAGAACGCTCAACCGGACGCTTCGCATCTCAACTGTTGAGCTCGCGAATACTCGGCTCAGAAGTCGCCGATACCAAGCCTACGTCGAGCACCTCTACCTATGGACCCATTCTCTGCGCGAAGCCGGAATTGAGTGCTCAGCAGAACGGCTCGAGTGGATCCTGTTCTCTCACAATGGCGCCGACCTGCCGATTATGTGAGGGCCTCTCTGGGGGCAGGCCGCCGCGACCGGAGTACCTCACGGTGTATCACCCCCTCGCGAGGACCTGTCGAGGATCATCTCATTAGTCCAGTTAGGTCTCCATCGGTGCCTTATCGGCTCGCCATCACTCCGATGCCGTCGAGGCCATTGCGGCGGCGACGAGATCTAGCCCTTCCTGGGTCACCACAGCAAACCACTCGACCTTCTTACGGCGACCACCACCGGCGGTCTCCACGATGGGCTTTTGCCCCCTCAGTGGGTGAACGTTGTCCAGCAACGACGCCGGTACCGTCAGGCGGACCGTGACTGGAATCACCTCACTCAACTCGCCAGTCAACTCTACAAGATCCTCAGCTGCCAGTGCCTTACAATGCTTGACGGAGATTGGGCCGTTGCGATCTGGGGCGGCGGGTCCGCCTCCATGGTCCAAGACCAGTTTCGCTAGGCAGTAGGCTTGTTCAAATGAGAGACGGCGATCGACGACAGCGATCCGATGAGCAGCAACATAGGCGGGTTCGCCACCTGCTCGGGTAGTGGTCATGGCTATCTCTCTGCTCTCTATTTGTTGAATCCCACCGACGTGTCGCCGAAGATAAGCGCTCGATGGGCAGTCAGAGGCGATAGGCTGACTTGGAACTCGGACATGCACGAGCTACTCGCTCGACGTCACTGGGAATCGGCGGCGCACTCCGTCCCATGGCACTGAATCGAGCAGCATGGGAGCCTGCGACAGTGGCTGCGAATCGGCCTTCTCTCGCTCAACCACTAGCTTCCATTCTGAGTCGGTTCCGATGACGAGGAGCGGCCCTAGTTCCACCTCGATCGAGTCGTTCTCGCTGCGGACGGCCAGCTGCTGACCACCAACTTCGAGGTCACCGGAGATACCCAGCTGGGCCTGGCTGATGGCTTCTTCGAACGCATTCGCCGAAAGAAGGACCTGCCAGCGAACATCGTGAGCGTGGGCATCCACGAGCAGCTTCGGCTCATCCCAATCGCTCTCAAAGCGAGCGAATTCGAGGCTGCATCCGTCGATGTCATCGCTCGGCCCGGCCGGCACGGCGTCAAGCCACGCGGGCCTGAACCGGTCGAGCAGCTCAGTCATCGCGGCTGCCATCAAGGACCGGCGCGCGGCGAGGAACCGTGGGTAGGCGTCGGCCGTGCGGAGTTCCTCGTCGAGCGGCACGAAGTGGGCGGTCAACTCATCCGGTTCGAGCGTTGCAAAATAGACAGCAGGCGAGCGGTTGCTGATCTTGCGGTTTGCGGTAGCAGATATGAATGCCAGGTTGGCAAGGTCGTTGATTTCCGCCTTCGTGTACCGGTCCTTCAAGGTCGAGCGCGGGTGGATGTGGTGATACTCCAGCTTATGCCCATCTTCACCGCCAAGGTCGATACCTGAGCCGTGGAACCAGTCCTTCGCGCCGCGGTCCTTTGCGATCAGGAAGCTCAGGAAGAAGTAGGGGCTTGCTGTCGTTCGGCCCGCGATAGCGTGCGCCGGTACCTCGACACGTGCCCCCACAAGCCCGAGGTTACCGAGCAGCTTCTTCACCGGCTCCGACTCGCGCGCAGCCGGAATGTCTTGGCCAAGCAGAGTGTCGGTGGGACCGCTGTAGCGGTTGCGAATCGTGGCGACAAGGAACCAGTACAGGATGCCGTTGGCGGTTTCTTTGTCGAGCGGCTCATTGGGGCGCTCGCCAAGCATTACTACCAGCGGGAGCAGCACCATGATGGACGGCAGGAGACTGCTGTGCGTAACACCGAGGTTGTTCTTGAGCAGTGGCACGAGACCGCGGAGGCCTCGCCGTACGGTCTGCCAGCCCTGCTCCAACTGCTCGTCCGTCGCGGCCACAAGTCGGCTGTGCGACCATGCCGAGAGACCTCGTCCCAGCACTGCACCGGTCAAGGCGCGGGTGAGGAAGGTGACGCCAAGGTCGCCGTATCCGCGCTCCCGCCAGTACGCCGCCTCTGCCTCGAGCTTCGCCAGCACCCCGGGCCATCGAGCGCTGAGGGTGGCGAGCGCCAGGTCCGTGGTCCTCAGCGCCCGCCCACCACTGTTCACTCGCACGAAGATCTGGGCGACCTCCTCGTAGGGAAGATCGGTGATGATCTCCATGTGGTAGCCGTACTTCGGAACTGCCATGAGCCGCTGAAGCCGCTTGCCGACGAGCTTGCGGTCGACCCTGAGTTCTGAGTAGTCGAATCGTTCCAACACCTCGATGAGGTCCACGTCTGGCCGGACCAGGTCGTGCACCTTCACCCAACGTGGGTCGCGTCGGGTGGCCGCGCTCTGGTTCTGAAACTCCTCCTTCTCCACGTTGAAGACGATCTGCGCGTCTGGGTGATCGTTCATCACCCTGTGCAGCGACGTCAGCCGTTGCTGTCCGTCGAGCAAGTACAGCGGCGGGACAGCCGGCTTCGCGGTCGGCGCCTCCGCGGCGACCGCCCGGGTTTCCGGTGTCTCGGAAGTGCGCCAGAAGAGCAGCGAGCCGGACGGATATCCCCGGTACAGAGATTCGATCAGCTTCGCTACCTGTGTCGGCTTCCACACGTAGGCCCGCTGGATCTCCGGCAGCCGAATCTCGCCACTGGATACCTGAGTGACGAGGCTGGCGATGTCTCGCTCTGTCTTCTCGACGGGCATGAGATCAGTCCTTCTCGAAGCCGAACTGCTCGAACTTGAGGGTCTTCGCGTTCTCCGTCACGATGCGGACCTTGTCGTCGGGGAAGCCGTCCGATTTCTCCGCTGTAATCTCCACCCGGACCTGCAATCGGGCGCCCTCAACCGCCGCCAGATGCTGGAGGACCTCCTGCGCGATGCGGTTGAGATCCCGGCCGTACCGCTCGGGGTTGAGCTCCATAACGCCAAAGAAGCGCACGTTGTCCGGTGCCGGCGGCAGCGGCTGCACCGTTCGCTGCGACGGGACCGATGACTCGTCTCCCCCAGACTGCCCGGGTTCGTCGCCGCCATCGCCGCCGCTTACCTCACCGCCCTGCGGCAGTTTCGCCCTATCGGCTTCTTCCTGCTGCCGGGCGATTGTGGGCAACACGAGCAGAGTCGAGTCGGAGATGTGCCCGAAGTTGCCGTTGGGTGGGACCGCGAGGCCCTGGTACCGGGCGCTCTGCTCGTCAAAACTCTGCGCCAGCGCGAACCCTTCGAGGTCCCAGCTGATCTCGTCGAGCGCCGAGCGGACCGCGTCGTCAAGGACAGCCCGGTCGCGAAGACGGGTCAGGTAGGGGTAGCGGCGGTAGTAGGACCAAAGGTCGCCGACCGAAACGTGGCCGCGTTCCCACACTGCCTTTAATGGCCCGTCGAGGTCCATCCGCACGTTGCGGGCGCCGTACTTCGTGGCGAGCAGGCCGCCTTGGCGCAGCTTCGCGGTCGCCCGGTCGGCAAGGCTGGGCTGCGATCCCTCGGCCTTGACGACGTGCCACTCCGACGGACGCGCCGGATCAGGCTGCTCGGGTACGAGGAGCCAGATGTACGCCCCGGCAATGCGCAGGTCGACGGTCTGGTTCGCCGATGCCTTGCGCCGCTCGGCCATGGCCTTCTGCTGGGCGGTCAGGTTCAGCTCGTCAGTTCGCTCGCAGATATACCTCCAGGCCAGGAAGTCCCGCGCGGCGTCGGCCAGCTCTTCCATCCGCCGATCATCGGGAGCCAGGAACACCACGCTGTTGCGATTGACCCGCTGGGCGGTGCCTCGCCTGTCCAGGCACACGGTGGCGAAGCGCAATGCCTCCGAGTCGCTGTTGTCTCTTCGATGGGTGTACTGCGGGTGCAGGATCACCAGCTTCGCCTCTTCGGTGTCAGGCACCCCTCCGCTGTCCTCTGGGCAGGGGTGAACTGCCGCGAAGTCGCCGCGCGACGAGCGTTCCTTGGCCAGGCGAGGCAAGAGCTCCGCCCAAACTTCCTCGGGATGCTCCCGCAGCCGGTCGGCGTGATCCTGGGCCGTCCGTGTTACCGAGACCTGGGTGTCATACCAGTAGCGGGCGCCGTCGACGTAGAAGTAGGTCGCCCGCTGGCTGAGGACTTCAAGCGCGGAGCCGAAGTTGCCGACGGTGTCCCCCGGGACGGCGACACCGAGCCACACGTTCTGCCGCTCAATGCCCTTGTGCGCGGTATGTAAAGTCGGCGCGGCACCAACGAAGACCGTACGCGCGATGCGTCGGGTCAGCGCTCGCTGGCCGAACGTCGCCCGTTCTGCGTCGATGTGGACAGGCGTGGACCCCTCGCCGTCGATGTCGGCATCGATGATCGGCTTCCAGGCGTCGGGCAGGTACTGGGTGAGTTCGCTCGCGACGGTCGCGACGTCGAGTGGCACCGATCCGGCCATGATGAGCGGGCTGGCGTCTTGCCGCGTCCAGAGGGCATGCACGACGGCGCTCATGAGTCGCAGGACGCCCCGCGTGCGCTGGAAACGCTCCAGCGTTGACCAATCCTCGTATAGCCGATCGAACAGCTCCGGGTGTATGGGGTAGGCGGCCTTGATGCGGTCTTCGTATGCGATCTGCCCGCATTCACGCGGGAACTCACCCCGATGCTCGGCATAGAACTGAACGAACTGTCGGGCAACCGCCGCGATGTCCCCCCGCGCCGCGGCATCCGGCGGCTCGAACAGCCGCCGTCGCACGATCTCGAATGACTCGTACGCCGACGCAGGCCGCCACTGGTCGGCAACACGGCGGACGACATTCTGCAGGCGTCGTAGGGCCTCCTGCCCATTGGGACCGCCGACCTCAAGGTCGCTGCTGCCGGTGCCAGCATCTACTCCCGATGCGGTGTCTGATGCCGGAATCGAAATCACCAGGAGGGCACCGGGGATCGACTTGACGACCTCAGTCAGTGTCTGGGCGAACGTGAACTGGGTGTCGAAGGTGCCAGCCGGCAGGTCGTCCTTGCCGTAGAGGCCGCGCGCGTATGCGACCCACTCGTCGATGAGAATGAGGCACGGCGCGTACGCCGCGATCAGCTCGCCGAGAGCAGCGCCGGGGTTGGTAGACGTCTTGTCGGCTTCGGCGATCATCTCGTACGCCTGGCGACCCCCAAGTTGCCAGGCCAGCTCACCCCAAAGGGTCCGGACTTCCGTGCCGTCCTTCTTGACGCTAGACTTTCCGGGCATAAGGTGCGTGCCGACGAGCGCAACACGCTGGATCTTGCCCGGATCTGGCAGCGTGACGTCGCCGATGGCGTCCTGGACCTCCTGCGGGTACTCACTGACCGGTCGCCCCGAGCACAGGTGATACAGCGCCAGCATCGAGTGGGTCTTGCCGCCACCGAAGTTCGTCTGGAGGTTGACGATCGGGCTGGCGTTCATGTCGCCGGCGATACGGCGCGCCGCCCTGCTGAGCAGGTCACGAAGACCTTCGGTGAGGTAGGTGCGCTGGAAGAAGGCGACCGGATCACTGTATTCGCGGCTAACGTCGGAGTTCTCGGTCGCCACGTAGTGCAGGTCGGCGGCGAACTCTGCGGCGTTGTACTGCCCGCTCGCGACATCCGGGTGCGGCTTGATCACCTCACGCCACGGCTTGAGGCCTGTGCCAGGAACATTCGGCGTCGTGGCGGCCTTGACCGCCTTGCGCGTCTCGGCTTCGTACTGCGCCCGCTGATGGTCGAGACGCAGCTTGCGCACCCCTTCCGCTTGGTCGGCGGCGCCAGCAGCGGTCAGCAGCCGCTCCATCGAGTCGAGCGCCCGGTAGGTGTCATCGGGGCTGAACGAATCGTTGTGTGCCCATCGGTTGCGCACGTCGCGCAGCTCCGATGCGAAAGACAGCTCGACCCGGGACAACTGATCCTTGAAGACCCGCCACTCCTCGGTGAGCACCTTGAGCTGTACCTGCGGATCGGTCTTGCTGTAGGTCTTGGCCGAGCCATGCTTCGCTGCGTCCCGCGCCTCCAGGACCTTGATCCATTCCTGCCCGACGGGAACAGCCGCGGTCATCGCGTCATCGACAAACTTGACGAGGCCCGCCGCGAGCAGCTCGAAGCCACGGCCCACTCGGTCACGGTTGCTGATAGCCATGGTCACTCCTCGTCGTTGCTGAAGTCGAACTCGCCTTGAGCAGGCGGCGGGGTGAGCGAGCCACCGGTCCGTGCAGCCGCTGCCAGGTCGGACCAAGAGGTACCAAGCCCGTTGAACAGCAGCGCCGTCTGCGTCCACCCGCGCCTCTCACAGATGGAGAAGAGCAGATATGCGAGCTCCTTGGCGGTGTCCAGGTCGATGCGCCGGCCCGCTTGGGCCATGAGCCGCCCGGCGTCATCGGCACCCTTCTCGTTGAGCGCCTTCGCAAGCCGGACTACGACTTCCCACACGCTGATGCGCTCGTCTGTCGCCGGGTCCCAGTGCCCGGACAGCTCAGCAGGCTCAATCAATCGCGCCCTCCCAGCACGAGCCCGGAACACCCCGCCCCTTTCGAGGCCGGCAACAGACGTGTTAATGGCCCGGGAAAGGGTGTCTGCGGTCCCCGCGTCGCCTTCATCCCAGCCGTACTGCGCAAACCACTTGATGCAGAATCTGGTATCCGCGTCGAAATCCCCCTCCTGCTCGGACAACACCTCATCAAGTACATGGTTGATCAACCCAAGCGCAGTACGCACGCTCATGTCTGATCCGTCAGGCTCAACCACCTTTACGAATCGAGAAAAGACCGCCATACCAGGGCCGATCGCCGCTTGAGCAAGATCCACCGGCGCCAGAGAGCCCTGCTGCAACTCGCGCAACGCGCGAGGCAACTCTGCTTGTAGCGCTTGAATGAACGCCCGGCGGGTGATTGATCCGGCTGCCTCGGGCCGGGGCCTGCAGGCGAGCACGATGGATGACGCAAGGGCGTTGCTTCCCATGCCGCGCATCCTCGTTGCCATCTCGGTTCTGATCGGCCACGTCGCAGTCACGGACCATCCCGCCCTGAGCATTGCAGCTAGGAGCGTCTCCCAGCCAGTGGAGGCAACACCTGTGTCATCACGCTCCGCTTGCTTGAAAGCGTAAAAGACAGTGATTGGCGCTTCGAATGACGCCCCCTGGCGGGCATGAGCAAACACCCGCTCAAACCCGCTCTCGAAAAATCGCTCTGCATTCTCGTAGCCGTTATGGCGGAACGGTTCCGCCACGAGTTCCTCGGCTTTCGGGGTAAGAAGCGTCTGGAACAGTTCCGGGTACACCTCACCAAGCAGCGGCCGCAACCAAACATAGAAGAAGTCAGACAAATCGGCATAGCCGACATTGTCGTAGTAGGGGGGATCCGTAGAAACGAGCAGATTCGAAAAGTCGCGGGTAGCTGCGTCCGCTTGCCTCACCACAGCATCACCGCCAAAGACCGGAGTTCCCTCTACAGCGTTAGCGACCATCTCAAAGGCCGCCCGCACGCTCCCGGTGGCCCTACCAAGAGGATTCGCCTCGGCAAAATCCCAAAGCATCGAGATTGCCTGGCGACCGAACACGTGCTGTACCTTTTCGCCGACAGAGTTCCAGCGGCATAAACTGTTGCCCGACATCGCCACGCGATCCAGAGCCAAGGCGAAGTACAGCGTCAGAGCCTCAGCGTAGGATTTTGCCCCCTTTCCGCCTTCGCGTAATGAATCGCCCAGCGTCATCCCGGCGGCGACCGCATCAGCCTCGATCCGCTTTTGCACCTCCCTGACGACATCCATTAGCGTCTGCAACGCTAGCAGCTGACGGCGGGTGAATAGGTCGATATGCCTCAGCATTCCGTACGCTTGAACACGAAATCCGAGAGCTTGTGCAGGCAGATCTGTGTCGGGCAAGCCGCTTGGGAGAGCCACCTTCGCAGCCGCTTCATCCTCGATTGAAGGAGCGAGGTACTCTCGCCGCCTCGCACCCTCAATAACGACGGCGAGCATCTGCGAGCCAATGCGGCCCGCTTTCCCTTCAGAGCGAATGTAAGCTAAGGGAATTGCCCCGCCACACTTGATGCACACTGCGCCGGAGCGCCCAACGGTTCCGTCGATGACTGGGGCGCCCTGCGCTCTGACTTTCGTTTCTACGGTGAAGGTGACATGGGTGTCGTCGATGCGTGGAACGACAAGAGCTTCTTGGCCGCGCTTTTTTCTCAACCACCAAGAGCGAACGAGCGGCAATCGGATCTTGCATGCCGGATTGGTGCACTCGACAGTTCTCGCCCAGAGCCACGCAACGACCTTTGAAGGCGACTTTCCACCAAGCGGGTCGGGATATGTAGCCGACAGACGCTGCTGCATTTCTCTGACAATGAAATCCCCATACCATCGGATATCCGCAGCAAGTCCGCTGGCGCCAGGCCCCCCGGTAAGGCGAGATGCCGGCGGATTCGGGAAGATCGGATCCCGCCCCAACCAACGGCGCGGCACGTCTAGAAGAGCCCTGTTGATTGCGATGGCCACAGGGTTAAGGTCGCTTGACTCTACCGAAAGGCCGAGGCGTTGAGCCTCTACCGGAATCGATCCCCCCCCAGCAAACGGGTCCACAACTGTTGGTGGGGTTTCCCCACACGACCGCACAATCTCGCGCCAGGCCTCCTCCATGAGCTGGTCATCATGGGTATTCCCCCATACGACCATGCGTTCGATGAGGCGGAACAGCCGCTTTCGCTCGTCCGCTTGTGCTTCATGCGTGGGGAAAAGGTCAGGGCGAGCCGAGGGGTCGTCGACAAGTTGAGCAAAGAGCACGGCCCGGGCGGCCGCCAACGGGCGCCGCGCCCACCAAAGGTGCAGGGTGGAAGGGTGGCGATGCCGAATAGATTTTTCCCGCGCTGACTCACGATTGATTGCTTCAAGGGGAAGCGCAACCTCAATGAGCTTTCGCTTGCGGTGACTGGCGGCTTCGGTCTCCAAGTCAATTCCTCACGGCTGTTGTTCCGCACCTGATCCATGCCATCCTACGGGATAGCACTAGCAGGAAGGCGATTGGGTTACGCGAAGCCATAACTACGGCCCCCACCAGTCCGAGCTACGACACCCCTGCGATGGGTTGATTCGCGCCAAGATTTTGCTAGCTCACTATCACTGTCAGCAACCTCCAGCTGATAAACGCCTTCAAGGTCACCCTTCTGGAAACAGATCGTACGCTGTGGGTACTGCAGGCCACTCTGCGCCAGCGTTGGCAGACTTAGGCGCCAGATTCGAACACCAAAGGTAGTCCGTTTCGGCGTAAGGGGACGATCATTCCACGCACGGCCTCCACGCAGAATCGTTATCAGACGCTGTGCCGGCGATAGGGGGCCGAAGAACGCTGCCAGTTCCTCGCCGAACTCTATCTGATTGCGGGCACCACCCGACATCTCGCCTGCTTCAATCCAAAGCATCCGCGCTGACGCTACGGCCTCTGGCGCTGCGGCAATCGTGCCCAAGATGATGTCCGGATTGCTGCGGAGGAATCGCTCCCGCTCAGAGATGTAGGTGTCAAGGTTGGCCGAGGTAGCACGTAGGGCTTGAGACCAAGCCATGTCCCACCATTGATTGAACGTCTGCGCCTCGGACTTTGGGACCTTCGCCCCCCAGAAAAGGCCTGCCTCGTAATTCCGGGCGCTCGTTCCCATTGCAGACGAGGTGAGGTTGGCCGAGCCCGCAAAGATTGAGGATATCTTTGAAGTTCCGCTAAAACCAACCGCGACCACCTTCGCATGGAAAATGGACCGGCCAATGATGGCGGCCCTTATACTTTCGCCACACACCGCAAGCCGCACCTGACTGTTTGGAAGTGCAGCCAGTGCATCAATTGCTGCGGGTTCCGAGATCGCGTGATGAACCCCGACAAGCCACCTCTTGCGGGCCCCTCGCCACTGTGGTGATAGTTCCATAGCACCAATGAGGTCGGTGGCGCCCGATCGCGTAACGTAAGCGAAGCCCGCACGCACGCATGCTCGGCCGCCAGCGTGCGAAACCAGCGCACCTAACAAGTACTGCTTCAGATCGACCCCATCGCCAGGTCGCCCGATGATTGTGGTGAGCATTCTGCGCCTACCCCTCGTCGCGCTCGCTGCTATTGCCCCCCAATCAGAAGGGCGTTCGGCCTTCGGCCCAAGTTATCTGCCAGTTGACCCTGACTGCTTCGACTTGAAACGTCCCAAAGTCCAATCCTTTATAGGGCTCGTCAAGGTATCGGACACTGTCATGGCCGTTCGATTCTCGATCCACTACCACCAACGCTAATCGGTAGCGGTCGGCGTTCTTTCCGTACAGCACCTCGTTACGCGTCACAATGAAGTCCTCGGCACCTTGGATGCGTCCCTTAACTTCGATGAAGACCCAGTGACCATCCGGGGCTAGCGAGCGGATGTCGTACCCCTTATTGTTGTGCGGCATTTCCGTGGGTTCCCGGCCGAGCCTGCGCTCGGCGGCCATCACGGCAGCGACGGCCCGCCGGTCGACCTCAGCGGTGTCTTTCGCATAGGCGAGCACCGGCTTGTCGCGCCTTCCTGCGAGTCGGTCGATCAGTCCTTGCGGCACCACGAGTGCGCCACCGGCGACGATCGGCGGAAGAGGCCGTAGCGCCTCGTCGGCCTTCAGATCGGCGAGTCGCTTCTCCAGGCGTCGTTCCAGGTCCCGTGCCCGGCGGAACGCGGTCTCCGGACGAATCTTCAATGCCCGCCCGGCGGCCTGCTGGTCCAGTAGATCCGCGTGCCGCGCGTCCCAGTAGTTGATTTCCTGAGTCAAACGCTGGCGGACTTGCCGGCGCGTGCGGTCCACGGTCTCTCGGACCCGCCCCCGCACCTCGGCAAGGTGTCGACTCACACCGTGGTTCACCGCCCAATCGATGGCGAGATTCTCCGCTCCGCCGGCAAGCCAGGGCTCGCCAAGGAGCCTGTCCACCGCCGAATTCTCTTCCTCGCTGGGCGGTCGGTAGTCGAGGTAGGGTGCTGGGCCGGCCGACGACGCGGAGCCATCACGCCGAAGTTCGACGAAGTCAAAGCGCTTCGAGACGGTACGGGCAGGGCTGTGGCTGTCGACAATCTGCTGGGTCAGCGCTACGAGCAACCTCGGTTCCTCGCCGGCGTCCGCGCCATCCACCAGCACCGCGCCTTGTTTGAGCAGCGTGCCATAACGCTCGACCACCAAATCAACCACTGCATCGAGCAGGGGATGTCCCGGCGCGATGAGGTCGGCCTTCGGCTTACCGCCGATCCGCACCTGCTCACGCTCGAAGCACACCCGCTCGTAGCGGCGCAGCACAGGCCCGCCCAGGCCGATAAGCCGATCGCGGTCGCGGATCTCCGCCGGCACATGGGTGATCTCGAACCGGCCAGCTTCCCTCGTGCTCATCCGGCCACCAAGCAGTCGGCATGCCTCCGTGAAGAACGCACGTATGTAGTGCGGCTGCAGCCGGCGGGCGCGCGCCTCTTCCATATGCAGCCGCAGCTCCTGGACATCCGTCTCGGCCAGGACGTCGTGATGCAGTGCGCGCTCGGCGAGGAGCTTGTCCAGTCCTGCACTGACCTCGGCATCGATGACCTGGTTGAGCCGGGCTCGGACGTCGGGCTGGTCCCCATACCGGATCGCCTCGATGAGCAGGTCGCGCAGCGGCCGACCCTCGAACGCCTCGCCGAGCACGTCGAAGATCTTGCCGCGGTAAGCGCGTCGCTGCTGCTCCACCTTGTCGAGCAGGCGCAGGAATACGGCCCCTTCCCGGGTGTCCTCGGCGACCAGGTTCCAAAGCCGGCAGACCTCGGTCTGCCCGATCCGGTGAATACGGCCGAACCGCTGCTCGATCCGGTTGGGGTTCCACGGCAGGTCGTAGTTGACCATCAGGTGCGCCCGCTGAAGGTTGAGGCCTTCCCCTGCGGCGTCGGTCGCGACCAGCACGACCGTGTCCTTGTCCTGCGTGAAGAGCTCCTGCGCGGCCCGGCGTGCTTCCCGGCGCACCCCACCGTGGATCGCCACGACGGCCTCCTCGCGCCCGAGCAGGCCGCGGATCTGGTCTATCAGGTAGTTCAGGGTGTCGCGGTGCTCGGTGAACACAATGATTTTCCGGTGGGAGCCGTCGGCCTCGTACATCGACTGGTCGTCGAGGAGCAACGAGCGCAGCTCGGTCCACTTCCGGTCGTTGCCGGCCCGACGGACGCGGCGAGCCAGCTCCTCCAGGTCGGCCAGGATGCGGATCTCCTTGTCCAGCTCGGCGATCGTCCGCGCCGCTGACGCGGCGTCGACGATGTCATCCTCGAACTCCTCCCGCTCCTCGCCAGTGAGGTCATCCAGGTCGTCGTCGCCGACTGGGCCGCGACCGAGCAAATCGGCGATGCGCCGCTCTAGGCCCGACTCCCCCACGCCTCGTGTGGCCGCCATCTCCTGGCGCAGGACTTCCAGCCGACGGTGGCGGCGCTCAAGGGATCGGAGGATCGCCTCGGGGCTGGACGCCAACCGGCGTTGCAGGACGGTGAGGGCGAAGCCGACCGTGTTGCCCCGGCGTCCCTCGCCAGCCGCCTTGAGCTGCTCGGCACGATTCATTTCCTCGCGCACGTACTGGGTGACCGCCTCGTAAAGGTCGCGCTCGCCGTCGGAGAGCTCGTACTTGACGGTGTCAGCGACCCTTTCCGGGAAGAGCGGCTTGCCCTCGAAGGTGAGCAGCTCCTCCTTGACCATGCGGCGCATGAGCCCGTCGCTGTCGACCGAGTGGACGGCGTCGCGGTAGCGGCCCTCGAACCTGTCGGCGTCGAGCAGCGCCATGAAGAGCTGGAAGTCCTCTTCCTTGCCGGCGTGCGGGGTGGCGGTCATGAGGAGGAAGTGGCGGGCGACCCGGCCGAGGAGGCGACCGAGCTCGTAGCGCTTCGTCGTCTTGAGCTCGGAGCCGAAGTAGTGCGCCGACATGCGGTGGGCCTCGTCGACCACCACGAGGTCCCAGTCGGTCTCTTCCAGCCGCTCCTTGATGTCGTCGGCGCGGGACAGCTGGTCCATGCGGGCGATGAGCAGTGGGTGGTGCTCGAAGACCGAGCCGTCCAACGTTGCGTCGACCATCCCGCGCGTCAGCAGCTCGAAGCGCAGACCGAACTTATCGAGCAGCTCCTCCTGCCACTGATCAACTAGAGCGCCAGGGGCGACGACGAGGCACCGGGCCAGGTCACCGCGGAGCATGAGCTCCTTGATGTAGAGGCCGGCCATGATCGTCTTGCCTGCCCCAGGATCGTCGGCGAGGAGAAATCGCAGCGGGGTGCGCGGCAGAAGCTCACCGTAGACGGCCTTGATCTGGTGGGGCAGCGGGTCGAGGTCGCTGGTGGAGACGGCGAGCATGGGGTCGAACTGCGCCGCCATGCGAATGCGCAGCGCCTCGGCAGCAAGTCGGAACAGCGCCGGGTCGCCGTCGAAGGCGTATGCGCGGGACGACTCTGCCAGCGTCAGGGAGGATTCGTGGTCGCGGTACAGCAGTCGCTCACCTACCCGTCCGGAGTCGTCCCGGTAGGTGAGAGTCAGTGCGGCCGAGCCGTGCCACTTCACTGTCACGACCGTGACCACACCGTTGACGACGCCGCCGACGCGGGCACCCGGCGAAAGCTCCTCTAGCTTGACACCGAGCTGGTGGACGCCGGGCGCGACCGGTCTCCAATGCTTGTCACCCATGCCGTTTCCCTCCCCCACAGACGGCACACTGGCAATTGGTCTTCGATAGCAGCAATTAGGTGCAGACCCGATGGGCTTCGAGTTTGGCCAGGACCGCTTGGTTGGCTTCCCATCCGTCGGGGAACTTGACGGGCACATTGAGGTGGACCGGCTCGGCGGACGGGTGGGCGTCCAGCAGCCCGGCAATCCCCGCTCGGGCCACCACAATGCAGGCCTGCCGGTGCCGGGACGTCAGAACGCAGAGCCGCCCCGACTCCAGGTGGAATGCCGTCGCATCCCGCCGCCCCGAAAGCGGGTGCAGCACGATCGTCACGTCGTACTCCCGACCTTGAAGCCGGTTGGCTGTGTCCACGGTGGCGCCGGATTCGGCCTCGCCGAGATGAGCGCGGATGGCGGCGACCTGGTCCCGATGCGCAGCGCCGATCGCGATCCGATCGGCGGTGACGGGCGCCCCACCGGGCTCGCGCTCGGAGGCGGCGACTGCTCCGCGTTCCAGCAACCGCCGCGCCAAAGCGGCACACGCCGCAGCAGCCTCAGCATCGGTGCGCGGCGTGTGCCGGGCAGGTAACTCATAGAGCGCCCACCCGCTCGCCGACGCAGTCTCCAACGCCGCGTCGACCGGCCCGCCCCCGAACCCGGCCGTACTGAACGACAGCGACCGCTCACCAGGCCTCGTCCCGGCCTGGAACCCGGTGAACGGGTAGAACGCCTCGGCGACCACCGGCGCCGCCGACGGCGGCAGCCGCCATGACACCGGCAGCCGGTGCACCGGCAGGTCCGGGTTGTGCCGGAGCAGCGCGGCGACCGCAGACTGCATCGGGTCCCAGGTGAGGCCGACCCATCGTTCGGTCTCGACGGTGGAGAACGGGTCGAGCTGACCGGGGTCGCCCACGAAGAGCGCCCGCTCGAACCGGCCAGCTACCCGCAACAACGCGTCCGACCGCATCTGGTACGCCTCGTCGACGATCGCCCAGGGCCAGCAGCCCGATGATACCATCGACCACTTCGCGGCCGTACCGATGATGATCGACGGACCGCCGAGATCGGCGACCTTGGCGGCAACCCGGACCGTCGCGTACCGCTTGATCCGCTCGGTGGCGCTGTAGTCGTTCGCGGAGAGGCGGCCGATGTGCAGCTCCGGCGCCTGCTGGGCGAGCCGGTCGGTCAGGTCGTCGACCTGCTCGTTGGTCTGCGCGATGACGATTAGCGGCTCGCCGGCGCGGGCCAGCTCGATGGCGGCACGCACCACCAGGGTCGACTTGCCGGCCCCGGGCGGCGAGTCGACCACGACGCCGCGGTGCTCGCCGGAGTGCAGGTCGGCCAGCACCGCCGTGACCACCCGCTCCGCCTCGTCCCCCGCCGACCACGCCGTGCCTGCGCCGTCGGCGTTGGCGACGAAACGTGCCGCTGGCGGGACCAGGAGATCAGCCATTCGTCACCTCCCAGAGCCCGACATAGCCGTCCACCGTAACCAGGAAGACGTCAATCCGCATGGTCCGGAGAGTGCCGGCCGTCTCCGCCAGCAGCGACCGATAGCGCGGCGCGTCCGGAAAGGCCATCGCGACCTGATCGCCGCTGTGCTTCTCCCGCAGCCGCAGCACCTTCACCAGAGCGTCGGCGTACCAGTGCTTCGCCTGAAGCGTCGGCGGCGTCGGCTTCACCTCGCCGGCACGGCGCGGGTCGGCGTACGCCTTCGACGGGTAGCCCTTAACCTCGACGTGGAGGCGCTGCCCGGCCCGCTCGGCGACGACGTCGGTGCCCTGTTGCTTGGTCGCGGTGTCCGCCACCTGGAGCAGCCGCCACCCCTGCTCCTCAAGCCAACGACACAGCACGGCCTGGACGTTGCCCTCCCAGTCCCAGCTGCGTTCCGAGTTCGGCACGGGACGTGGCAGCACCACCTGGCGAGGCGGCGATGCCTCCTGGCCGCGGAGCCGGTTCACGATGATGCCGCTGCTCCGGTCCCGCGTCAGGACTCCGATCGACTCCATCTGCCGGCACCGCTGGTTGATCTGCTGGTGAAGCTTGCCGGTAGCGATTGCCAGCTCTGCGTCGGTCATTCCGCCGGGCCGAGCGCGGAGTCGAGCGATGATCTCCTCTTTCAGGGTCGGCTGACTCACGACCACTCCTCCCGGGCGTCCTCGGCGTTCGGGGCGCCGTCGTCGAAGGGTGCCGGCCGGCCGCCGTGGGTCCACGGCGTCTCCTCCCGTGACGGGAAGGCGCCCGCCGGGAAGAAGGAGTCGGTCAGCGTGGTGTAGCAGAGCCGCTCCCCCACTTCCGGCACGCTGCCCGGCGGCGGGGTCAGCGACGACCCCATCCCGCCGGTCAGCTCCAGCACCACCTCGGTGGTCCCGTTGTCGTCGCGGGCGACCGAAACGACCTTGGCCTTCTGTTTGCTGGGCCGGTCCGGCGAGTACAGCGTCGTGCCCGGGGTGACCAGCACCGGATCGGCCGTGGTCACCGTGATCCACGGGCGCAGCACGCGGCGCTTACCGCTGCTGTCCACCCGCGTCGGGTCGGCCGCGGTCACTTCGCCGACGAACGCCTCGCCGGTGAGCCGGTAGTCGGCCATCACCATCGGGTCGTCGTAGGCGCGCTGCACGTCGTACGAGGCTTGCGCCCGTTCCAGCCGGTGCAGCCGCTGCGCGGCGGCCACCGCCCCGTCGCGGCGGGGCTGCGGAAGGCCGCCCTCGTCGAGATACGCGCAGAAGTTGGTGTAGGCGTCCCGGTCCTCGGCCCAGCGGCCGGCGACCCGCGACCCGGCCGGCAGGTGGTGCAGCAGCGCGACGGCCTGCCACATCAGCCGCCAGGTTGGCTCGAGCTGCCCACGGAGGATGTCCTCCAGCTCGGCGCGCCGCCGGTTGACCAACGAGTCGACGGCGACCGCCCGGTCGTACGCGGCCATCGCCGGTGCGAGGATCTCGTTGTCGAAGCTCGGGTCGGTGGTCGGGCCGGCCGGCGGCCAGGTGACCGGATCCTCCGCGAGAGCGGCCGCCTCCGGGCCGGTCATCCCGTCCGGCGGGTCGATCCACGCCATAAGAGCGGCGAGCTGGGCGTCCTCGAGGGTGCTCTGGCCGGTGGCCCAGTGCAGGCTGAGCGCCTCGGTCATCGCCAGCAACGCGGACGATCCCGGGTGCTCGGCGCGGTCGGCGAACCAGGTGAGCCAGCGGCCGAGCAGCGGCACCGTCGGGTGCACCGGGTAGTCGCCGTCGGTGCGCCGGAACCGGGTGGAGCGGCCGAAGAGCCGGGTGAACGCGACGCCGCCGGGGTTAGGTACGAGCAGCTGGGGCGCGTTCGTGTACCGGACGCGGATGTCCTTGCCCCGGTTCGCCGCCACCGCCTCCACGTCACCACGGAAGCTCTCGACGTACGGCAGCAACACCGCGGCCAGCGAAGCGGCGAAGGCGAAGCGCTGGTCCCGGTTCCGTGGCTGCGGCACGATCAGCAGCGTCGGGTTGTCCGGGTCGTCGCCGACCATCGCGGCGAGCGGCGCGTTGGCCTCGCCGGCCATGGTGAGCGGGATGAACACCAGCGGCCGGTCAGCGATGTGCAGGTGCCGGACCAGGGTGATCCGCTGCGCGCGTTCCGCGACGACGGCTTCGGCGCGGGCGAGGCTGGTGAGCGCACTCATCCGGCCACCCCGCTGAGCAGCTCGGCCCGCAGCCGGGCGGCGGCGCGCAACAGCTCCGCGGCCTCCTGCTGGTCCTCGGCGGGCGCCCGCTCGTCGCGGGCGATGGCCAGCGCCGTCTCCACCCGCTCGATGCCGCCGAGTTCCTCGCGCACGGACTTGCCGAGGGCGGCGGTGCAGCCGCGGGCTTCGTGCCGGCAGAAGTACGCCAGCTCGCAGGCGGCCAAGCACTCGGGCGAGTACCGCGCTTCGACCTCCTGCAGGGCGGCGATCAGCGACTGCGGGGAGCGGGTGGGTACGCCCGTGTCGTCGGCCGCCAGGTCGAAGCTCAGCGTGGCCGGCAGCTCCGCGAGCAGCGCGTCGATCCGGGTCATCCGGGACAGTTGCCGGCGGAGCACGGCGAGCTGCTTGCGGACGTCGACCAGGACCGCCATCGGCTGGTTGGAGAAGTCGCGGGGGCAGACCAGCACGACGTCGTGCGAGACGACCTCCGGGTCGTGGCCGGCGTCTTCGAGCAGCTTGCGCATGGCCAGCACGTACACGGCGGACTGGATCGCGGCGGCCGCCACCTTGCCGGCGTCGGCCTGGCCGTCGATGACGGCGAAGCTCTTGATCTCGACGACGTGGAACCGGCCGGCGTGCTGGAACGCGATCAGGTCCGGCTCGAGGTAGGCCTGCTGGCCGGCGACGTCGAGCCGCAGCAGCGGGTGGTCGAAGAGCGTGCCGGCCCGGTCGGGTTCGGCGGCGGCACGGGTGAGCAGGGTGCGGGCGCGGGCGTACCGGACGTCGTTGCCCTCCCGGCCGGCCACGGACTCCAGGTCGTCGTAGGCGACCTCCTGGATCTCCAGGTCGAGCAGGTCGCGCAGCAGCCGCAGCAGTTCGGCGCAGCCGTTGGCCTTGACCTGCGCCTCGAAGGCGTTGCCGCGGGTGATGGCGAACCGGGACTGGCCGAACCGGGCCGGGTAGTCGATGTACGCGGCGAGGCGCTGCTTGTCGACGCCGGCGCAGTCCAGCACGGCCCGGCGGGCGCAGCCCGGGTTGCTGGTGAGAGCGGCGATGGTGCGGGCGTTGTGCCGGGCCGGGGCGACGCCGCCGCGGATGGTGGCCAGGCGCTGGGCGAGGTCGGTCATGCCGACCCCCGGATGACGCGCAGCCGGCTGCCGTAGAGCTGCTCCGCCTCGTCCAGCCGGCGGGCGCGGTCGGCCGCCGCGGCGCGGTCGGCCCGGTCGGCGTCGGCGTGGACGGCCAGCTCGGCCTGGGCGGCCTTGATGACGATCGCCGGGTCGACTGCCTCGTAGCCGTCGACGGCTCCGGGAATGCTGGTGGCGAACCGGCGGAGCAGGCGGGCCACCGTGAGGGTCTGCTCCGGCATCCGAGCAGCCTGCTCCGCGACCTTGATGGTGGCTGTCAGAAAGTCGACACGAGGGCTCAGTGGTCCGATGATGCGGTGCTCCAGCGGCCAGGTCGAGACGGCGAGCAGGCCGCGGGCCGGCGCGAGGTGCTCGGCGGTCAGGGCGGAGCAGAGATAGTACGGCCGGGAGTGCGGGGCGGTGCGGAACGAGCGCTCCTCGTCGCGGCGCAGGTGGGTCAGCTTGCCGGCAACGAGGCCGGGGCCGGCGGCGCCGAAGAAGGCGTTGTGCACCTCGGCGATCAGCTTCGGGGCTGCCGGGGCGCTCAGCAGGGTGAGGGCGTGGTGGACCTGGTCGCGCATCGACACCAGGGGCACCTCGACACGTGCGGGCTGGCTGTCGGCCTCCGCGCCGTCGGCGAGCTCGCTGATGGCCTGCTCCCAGTCGCGCTCGGCGGCCCGCAGTTCGGCGCGCAGTGCCTTGACGCGAGCCGTGTCGCGCGCAACCACCGCTCGTCGGACCGCCGCCCGTAGGTCGTCTATCCGACCTTCGAGGTCTTCTATGGACTCCGCCACGACGAGCATGCTACAAGTTCCAGTGTTTCCCAGCAATCCCCCGTAACCAGGATTGTTGATAAGCGGAACACTACTTACGGTGACGCCTGGAAGGGAGACCCGGATGGGCTGGGACCAGTCTCTACTCGACCAGGTTTTCGACCGGTTGGCCGAAGACGACGTGTCCGATGAGGTGGTCGACCTCGTGCTCGCGGCCTACGTCGGCGACGAGGCGCTCAGCGGCGTCCTCGCCGGCGAGCCCGTCGACCTGCCGGAGCGGGACCCGACCCAGCGGCCCCGGCCGCAGCCGCTCTACCTGGAGTCCATCACCGTCGCCGGCTTCCGCGGCGTCGGTCCACAGCAGAGCCTCCGGCTGCAGCCGCACGCCGGCCTCACCCTCGTCGTCGGCCGCAACGGCTCCGGCAAGTCCAGCTTCGCCGAGGCCGTCGAGCTCGCCCTCACGGGCGACAGCGCCCGCTGGGCCGACCGCAACAGCGTCTTCAAGGACGGCTGGCGCAACCTCCACCACGGCTCGCCCTGCGAGATCGAGGTCCAGCTCCGCGCCGAGGGGGCGAGCAAACCCATTCGGGTACGCCGGACCTGGCGCGACGAGCACACCGACACCGGCCAGGGCGTCGGCAGCGTCCTGGCCAGCGACGGTCAGCGCTACCCCGGGACGGCGGAGCTGGGGTGGCGCAAGCCGCTCGACGCGTACCGGCCGTTCCTCACCGCGAGCGACCTTGGCCGGCTCATCACCTCGAAGCCCAGCGGCCTCTTCGACGCGCTGGCGCCGATCCTCGGCATGGACCCGCTCGTCGACGCCGACGGGCGGCTGATGCAGGTCCGCCGGGTGCTGAACGAGCAGATCAACGCCGTCAAGGCTTCCCGCGCCGCTCTGCGTGAGGCGCTGAGCCTCATCGACGACCAGCGGGCCCGGGCGGCGGCCGCGCTGCTGGCGAAGCGGACCGTCGACCTCGACGCTCTCGACCAGCTGCTCGCCGACGCCGGCAGCGACACCACCGACCCGGCGGCGATCGCGGCCCGACGCCTGGTCGCCGCCACCCTCCCCGACGCCGGGTACGCCGCCGAGGTGGCGGACGAGCTCGCCACCGCCACGGCTCAGGTCGCCTGCCTCGCCACCACCCGTGCCGGCACCGCCGAGCAGGCGGCACAGTTGCTGCGGATGGCGGTCGCCTTTCACGACGACCACGGCGATGGCAGCTGCCCGGTGTGCGGCACCGGGACGCTCGACGCCGCGTGGCATGGTCGGGCCGACGAGACCCTGGTCCAGCTGCAGCGCGACACCGTGGCGGTCGAGGAGGCGCACCGGCGGCTGCGGGAGGCGCAGGCCCGGGCCGTACGGCTGCTCGACCTGGACCGGCGGATCAGCGTCCACGACCTGGACGCGATGGCCGGGGTGCTCGACCAGCCGGAGGCGGTGAAGCGGTACCGAGCCAGGGTCGACGACCTGTGTGTCGACGCGGCCTCGCTCCCTCCCGATCAGCTCGCGGCCCGCCTGCGGACCGCGTACCCGCCGCTGCTCGAGGCGTTCACCGAGGTGCAGGAGCTGACGGGTGCGTGGCTGCGGCAGCGGCACGACGCCTGGCGCGAGCACGCGGTCGCGCTGCAGGGCTGGCTCAGCCAGGCGCGGGCCGGCGTCGAGAATGACGCGAGGCTGAAGCTCGTCAACGCCGCCCGCGATTGGCTTCGGACCGCGATGGCCGCGCTGCGCGACCAGCGGTTCGAGCCGTTCGCTCAGCGCTCGCAGGAGATCTGGGAGGAGTTGCGGCAGGAGAGCAACGTCGAGCTGAGCGGGATGCGGCTCGACGGCACCAACACCCGCCGGAAGATCTCCTTCCCGGCCAAGGTCGACGGCACTACGACCTCGGCGATGGCCGTCATGAGCCAGGGCGAACTGCAGGCGCTCGGCCTGTCGGTGTTCCTTCCCCGTGCCTGCGCCGACGACAGCCCGTTCCGGTTCGTCATCATCGACGACCCGGTGCAGAGCATGGACCCGTCGAAGGTCGACGGCCTGGCGCAGGTGCTCGCCGGCCTCGCGGAGACCCGGCAGGTCGTGGTCTTCACTCACGACAACCGGCTGCCCGAGGCGGTACGTCGGCTGCGGATCGAGGCCACCATCTGGGCAGTCACCCGCCGGGACGGGTCGGAGGTCGAGATCCGGAAGAACAGCGACCCGGTCGACCGGTACCTCGCCGACGCCACCGCGATCCTCAGGGCCGAGGAACTGGCCGACAACGCGCGGTATCCCCTGGTGTCCGGCTTCTGCCGGTCGGCCCTGGAGGCCGCCTGCCACGAGCGGATCCGCCGGGAACGCATCGCGCGGGGTGAGCGGCACGGCGACGTCGAGGAACTCATCGAGAAGGCGCTGACGCTCAACCAGGTGACTGCACTGGCCCTGTTCGGGGACCTGCACCAGGGCGGCAAGGTGCTCGGCCGCCTCAACCAGTACGGCCGCTGGGCCGGTGATGCGTTCCGGGCTTGCAAGGAAGGCGTTCACGGCCCGGGCAGGTTCGACCTCGAGGTCCTCGTCCGGGTCTGCCGCCGACTCGCCGAGGAGTTGAGATGACGGCTATCACCTCGCCGCAGGACTGCCTCGACGCCGCCGACAAGCTGCTCACCAGCGTCGTGCGCGGCACCCGCGGTGCGTGGCCGCGGGCCTGCGCCTGGCTGCTGCGGCTCGCGCTCGAGGCCGCTATGGACGACTACTGGCGGCGGTCCCGCCCGGAGGTCGCCTCGATGCGCGCCCGGTCGCCGCAGTTCCTGATTCTCGACCGCGACGCCGGCCGGCAGGTCGCCGCCCGGGCGGGTTACGCGTGGGCGGCGCTGTCGCGGGCGGGGCATCACCACTGCTACGAGCTCGGGCTCACCGCCGGTGAGCTACGACGCCTGCGGGACACGGTGGCGACGGTGATCAGCGACCTCGCTCGTGCCGAGGCAACCGACAGCCGCCAGGCAAGCTAGCTCCGTCAGTCAGAAGGGCGCCACGCCGGCGTTCCATATCTTCGACAAACTGGCCCGGAGGCCGGCCGCGTCCAGATCAGCGACGTCGACGCCGGGGAACGGGTCGGCGACGTACCGCACCTGGTCGTGCTCGGGTCCGACTGTGCTGACGGTGACCAGAGCGAGCCGGTAGTGGGGGGCGGCATTCTTGCCGGTGACGATCTCGTTGTGGGTGACGTGGAAGTCCTCGGCGCCCGCGAGCCGTGCCTTGACCTTGACGCGGATCGAGGGGCCGCCGTCGGCAGGGATGGACAGGACGTCGTAGCCGGGGTTGTGGAAGGCCTGCTCCTGCGGCTCCCGGCCGAGAGAACGCTCGGCGGCGAGGACCAGATCGATACCGCGCCGCTCGACGGCCCTGGCCTCCGTGGCGTGGATCGGGGCGTCTGCCGGGATCTCGCTGCTGACCATGGACAGCGGCAGCACGAGCGCGGCGGTCATGATCCGGGGCGGCTTCGTGGCCAGCTGGGCCTGCCGATCCAGCAGCGCGAGACGGCTGTCCCGGCGGGCCTGCAGGTCCTGCGCCTTGCGCAGGAGGCTGTCGGAACTCTCCTTCGGCTTGATGCCGGCCTGCTCCTTCTCCTGGGCTGCGATGGCCTCGCCGATGAGCCGGTGCGATTCGTGCGCCAACCGCTGGTCGACCCGCGTCCGGGTGCGCTCAATCTCGGCAAGCCGGCGCGGCGAGACCTCGGCAAGGTACTGCTTGAGCTGGTGACCGATGAGCCAGGTCCGTGCCTTGGCCTCGGCGTCACCAAGCCACGCAAGCTTCTTCGCTGCGGCCACCGCGGGGGTCTGCGGGGCGGGCACGCAGTCAAGGTATGGCGCGGGGCCGGCGGGCGTGACCTGTCCGGTGGCGTCGACGTAGGCGTAGCCGAACCGTCGGGCGATCGACTCTCCGGTGCCGTCGACGACCTCCTCCACCACCCCGACCAGCAGCGTCGGCTCCTCGACCTGCGGTGAGACCAGGACAGTGCCGCGTTCGAGCGTGGGCCGGAGCTGGCTGATGGTGAGCTCGGCGACGGCGTCGTGGAGCGGATGGCCGGGGGCGAGCAGGTCGGCGCGCGGCTTGTCCTCGGCGTCGATGCGATCGAGATCGAACGTGACTCGCTCGTACCGGGTGGCGACGGGTCCGTGCTTGGTGACGGCGCGGATGGCCGGGGGCACGTGGCTGATCTCGTAGCGGCCGCGCTCGCGTCTGGTGAGCCGGCCGCCGAGGCGCTGGAACGCGAGGCGGAAGGCCCACTCGATGTAGTGCGGCTGCAGCCGTCGGGTGCGGGCCTCGTCCATGAGCTGCTGCATCTGGGTCAGGTCGGCGTCCGACATGGCGTCGTGGGTCAGTGCGCGTTCCTCGAGGAGCTCTTTTAGACCGTGGGCGACCGAGGCGTCGATGACCTGTTCCATCTTGGCCCTGGTCTCGGGGAGGTCGCCGTAGCGGATGGCTTCGATCAGCAGCTCTCGTAGCGGCGTCTCGTCGAAGGCCGACCCGAGGACGTCGAAGACCTTGCCGCCGTAGGCCTTGCGCTGTTCCTCGACCTTCTGCAGCAGCCGGGTGAACACCTCGCCCTCGCGGGTGTTGGCCGCGACCAGGTTCCACAGGCGGCACACCTCGGTCTGGCCGATGCGGTGGACGCGGCCGAAGCGCTGCTCGACGCGGTTGGGGTTCCACGGTAGGTCGTAGTTGACCATCAGGTGGGCGGCCTGGAGGTTGAGGCCCTCTCCGGCGGCGTCGGTGGCCAGGAGCACCTGGCGGGTCGGGTTCTTGGTGAACTCCTCGGTGATGGCCCGCCGGTCGGCGCGCCGGACACCGCCGTGGATGGCCTGCACCGTCTCCGGCCGGCCGAAGAGCGAGCGGATCTTGCGGGCCAGGTGGTCGAGGGTGTCGCGGTGCTCGGTGAAGATGATCAGCTTGCGGGGCTTCTCCGCGCCCGGGTGGATGAGGTCGTTGTCCTCGAGGATCTTGCGCAGCTCGACCCACTTGCGGTCGGTGTCGAGGTTGCGGACCCAGCGGGCGACGTGAATGAGCTTGTCGAGGTCGGCCAGCTCGGCGTTGAGCTCCTCAATGGTGCGGGCCGCCGTGGCCGCGTCGAGCAGCTCCTCCTCGAGCTGCTCGACCTCTTCGGCGCTGTGCTCGTCGTCGTCCAGGCCGCGCGGGTCGATCGGGAGGGGCTCGTCGACGACGCCGCGGCCGTGGATCAGGTCGTCGCGGCGGCGCTTGAGTCGTTCGGAGCGTCGGACCAGGGACCGGCAGATCGCCTCCGGGCTGGATGCCAGGCGTCGCTGAAGCACCGTGAGCGCGAAGCCGACCGTGTTGCGGCGTTTGTCGTCGAGCCGGGCGGCCCGGTTCATCCCCTCGCGCACATACTCGGTGACCCGCTCGTAGAGGTCCTGCTCGTCAGCGGTCAGCTCGTAGGGCACGGTCTGGGCGATGCGCTCGGGGAAGAGGGGCTTGCCCTCGAAGGTGAGCAGGTCCTCCTTGACCATGCGCCGCATGAGCCCGCTGGTGTCCGGGTTGTGCACGCCGGCCTTGAACCTGCCCTCGAAGCCGTCGCGCTCGAGCAGGGTGAGGAAGAGCTGGAAGTCCTCCTCCTTGCCGGCGTGCGGGGTGGCCGTCATCAGCAGCAGGTGACGGGTGCGGTCGCGTAGCCGCTCGCCGAGCTGGAAGCGCTGGGTCTTGGTCAACTTGCCGCCGAAGTAGTGCGCGCCCATCCGGTGGGCCTCGTCCACGACGACCAGGTCGAACTCGGCGTCGTCGAGCTGGGCCCGCAGGTCCTCGTTGCGCGCGAGCTGGTCCATGCGCGCGATGAGCAACGGGTACTGCGCGAACACGCTCGACCCGAGCGCGGCGTCGACCATAGCCGTGGTCAGGATGTCGAACCGCAGACCGAACTTGAAGAACAGTTCATCCTGCCACTGGTCGACCAGCCCGCCCGGCGCGACGATCAGGCAGTGCTTCACGTCGTCGCGGAGCAAGAGCTCCTTGACGTAGAGGCCAGCCATGATCGTCTTGCCGGCACCAGGGTCATCGGCCAGCAGGAACCGCAGTGGTGTGCGGTCGAGCATCTCGCCGTAGACAGCCCGGATCTGGTGGGGCAACGGCTGCACGTCGCTGGTGGCCACGGCCAACATCGGGTCGAACAACCCCGCCAGGGAGATCCGCTGAGCCTCGGCGACCAGCCGGAACTCGTCGGCATCGGCGTCGAACGGCCGGCTGCCCGCGTCGGAGGCACTGAGCTTGGCCTCGTCAGCCCGGAAGAGCACCTGCTGGCGCAGGCCCCCGCTGAGCGTCTTGAAGGTCAGCTCGAGAGCATCCGGTCCGTGCCACTGCGCGGCGATCACCGAGACCGTCTCGCCGGGCAGCACCCCGGCCACCCGGACACCGGACGCCAGATCCTCAAGCCTCACCGACTACCCCCAGATCAACAGCCTGCAGAGCTTACTGACCAGCACCGACGGCCTGGATCCGTGGAGGTCCCGTCGTGTCGGATGGGTGCCATACCATACGCTCCGCTGACCCACCGACTTCTGGGCGAGGCATGGACAAGACAGAGCGCGAGCAGATCCGCCGCCTCGTGGCGGACTTCAAACAGTGGGGTCTGCAAGCCGCGGATGTGCAGACCTGGCACCAGGCTGTCCGGGACGCCGCCAGCAGCGGCGAGCGGGAGCTGCGATCACGCAGTGTCGGAATCGACCGGGCTGGTCAGCCGACCTGGCGCGCGGTGCCACTCTGGGCCAGCGACACCGACATCGTGAGGCGCCTGCGGGAGCGCGCGAACCTTCCGCAGACGACGGCCGACGACCGGACCTTGCTGCGGCTGCTAACCAAGGACGTGCCGCGCGCCATCGCCGACGTCAGCCCGCTGCTCAACGTGCGTCGCTTTTTCCTCGGGTCGGCGCGGAAGCAGTCGGCGGAGGCCGCAGGTGAGCACCTGCATCGTCACCACTCGGCAATCAGGGAGACCGACGGCCCCGGCCGTCTCGAGCAGCTCGCCGTCTTCACCGCGCCCGTCGACCCAGCACGACTTCGGATCGATGCGCTGCTCGACCCGGCCCTTCGCCTTGATCTCGTCTCCGGGTTGACGGGCCCCGAGCCGGAGATTCTGGACCGGTCGGTTTTCGAGGGCCTGCCGGAGGCACTGGCCGCCATCGACAAGGTCGTCGCCGGCGAGGCGTCGTACCGCTCGGCTGTGCGCGATGCGGGTGAGAAGGTCAGACGTGCCGAGGTCCAACGGATCCTGCAGGAAATGCCGGTGGATGCGTTGAAGACCGCCACCCGCGATCGGCTCCGGCTGGGGCCACTCGTCGAGGCGGGCATCAGCACCGTGCAGGACGTGCTGGAGGTCGGCTCGTCCCTCCAGGCGCTCCCGGGCGTCGGGGAGACGTCAGCGCGGCGCATGGTCGGAGCAGCGCAAGCAATCTGGCAGACCACGTACGACGAGATGCCGGTCCGCATCGACATCAGCAACCGCCACCCGGAGACCACAAATCTCCTGCGTTGCCTCGCCGAATGGGACGCGTACCGGCAGACACGAGGTGCGGCTGCCGACCTCGAACGCGCAGCCGAGCTCGCACCGCTGGGCAAAGCCATCAACCGCAAGACGAGTCACCTTCTCGTGATTCCGACCCGGGCGCTTCCCGCCGCAGCAGTTCGCGAGAGCATCCAGATCGTCAAACGACGGGCCGAGCTGCTCGGCATGTCCTCCGCGTCCGGCCCGAGGAGCGTCAGCGCCGACCCTTGGGACGACTTCCTGGCCCGACCCGCCGACTACTTCGCGATGCTCTCCGAGCTCGGGTTCGTCACCGAGGACGACGACGCGTCGCACGGGGATCTCCCGGAGGAGATCATCCAGGCGGTGCGCGACCAGACCCTCAGCGGCGAACACCTCACGGCGTCGCTGCGCGGCTATCAGAGCTTCGCGGCCCGCTTCGCCCTTGTGCAGCGCAAGGTCATCATCGGGGACGAGATGGGCCTCGGTAAGACGGTCGAGGCCCTCGCCGTCCTCGCCCACCTGCGCAGCCGCGGCGAGACGCACTTCCTGGTGGTGTGCCCGGCGGCGGTGGTGACCAACTGGGTCCGCGAGGTGACCAGCAAGTCGAAGCTGCGCCCGCACCGGGTCCACGGCCCGGGGCGCGACCACGCCGCCCGGACCTGGGTACGTGACGGCGGGGTCGCCATCACCACGTACGAGACCCTCGCCTGGTGGGAGCCGGCCCTGCAGAAGGTCCCCGAGCTGGCGTGCGTCGTCGTCGACGAGGCCCACTACATCAAGAATCCGTACGCGCAACGATCCATGAGGACGCAGGAACTCATCGGTCGCGCGGACCGGGCGATCCTGCTCACCGGCACGCCGCTGGAGAACAAGGTCGACGAGTTCCGAAATCTGGCGTCCTATGTGCGCCCGGACCTCACCGTCGACGCCACGGACCTCTCGCCGAGGATGTTCCGACGGCAGGTCGCGCCCGCCTATCTGCGCCGGAACCAGGAAGACGTCCTGACCGAGCTCCCGGAGCTCATCGAGGTCGAGGAATGGCTTCCGATGTCCGCGGCGGACACCTCCCGCTACCGGGCGGCAGTCGAGCGCGGGAACTTCATGGAGATGCGCCAGGCGGCCATGCTCCAGGGGCCGCAGTCCGCGAAACTGCAACGACTCATCGAGATCGTCCGTGAGGCGGAGGAGAACGAGCGGCGGGTCATCGTCTTCTCCTACTTCAGAGACGTGCTGGATCTGGTGGCCCGATCCCTTCCGGGGCCGGTGTTCGGGCCGCTGACCGGGTCGGTGCCGGCGAGCCACCGTCAGCAGATCGTGGACCGGTTCGCATCGGCCAAGCACGGCGCCGTTCTCGTCGCGCAGATCGTGGCCGGCGGCGTCGGGCTGAACATCCAGTCCGCGTCCGTCGTCGTCATCTGCGAGCCGCAGCTCAAGCCCACCACGGAGGCCCAGGCCATCGCCCGCGCACACCGGATGGGGCAGGTGCAGTCGGTGCAGGTCCACCGGTTGCTGTCCGAAGACAGCGTCGATCAGCGAATCGTGGAACTGCTCGCCGGGAAGAAGCAGCTCTTCGACGACTTTGCCCGGGTCAGCGACCTGGCCGGTTCCACTCCCGAGGCGGTGGACCTGTCCGAGGCTGAACTCGTCCGAGAGGTCGTGGCCGCCGAACGCGAGCGCCTCTTCAACCGTGCCGCTGCCGAGGCTTAGCCTTCGTCTGCTCCTGCGGGGCGTGCGCCGCTGTCATGGACCCGACAGCAAACGCGGACGCGCCGGGTGGGACAGCGCTCAGGAGTGTTGGCGGGCTACCTTGCCGGAGTGACGGATCTTGAGCGGGGCATCTACGAGCACCTGATCACTCGCGAGCTGGCCGGCCGTCTTCAACACGTCGATTCCGCGTTGGTCCAGCGCGCCAAGCTCGATCCCGCCGACGCTCCCGACGCCCTCGCCCGCTACATCGCCACCCTGGCCCACCGTGCACTGCACGCCGTTGCCGCCGGCGACGACAAGCTGTCCCGGCAGGTGCACCTGACCAATCGCATCGCCGAGGCCATCGCCGCGCTCAGCCCGAAGGCAGCGACCGAGCAGGACCAGATAGCCGACGCCAGGAACCTTTTGCACGCCATCGCGGCCCCGCCGACGCCCCCGGCGGCACCCGCCTTTCCGGTGCGCCCCACCACGCCGCTCTCCACGGGCGCGCTGCTGGTCAACGGCCGTCACCAGCCGCGGATTGGTCACGAGGTCACCCACGAGATGACCTCCGCCGACTCCGTCGACCTGCTGTGCGCCTTCATCAAGTGGTACGGCCTGCGCATCGTCGATCCCGCCATCCGCGACCTGATCGCTCGCGGCGGCCGGCTCCGCGTCATCACCACGACCTATCTGGGCGCCACCGACCAACGAGCCCTCGACCGCCTGGCCGAGCTGGGCGCCGAGGTTAAGGTCTCCTACGAGACCCGCACCACCCGCCTGCACGCCAAGGCGTGGCTGTTCCGCCGCAACAACGGCACCAGCACCGCGTACGTCGGCTCGTCCAACCTGTCGAAGACGGCGCTGGTCGACGGCGTGGAGTGGAACGTGCGGATCTCCAACATTGAGCAGCCGCACGTCATCGACACCTTCACCGCCACCTTCGAGGACTACTGGAACGACCCGGCTTTCGAGGCGTACGACCCGACCAAGGACGCGGAGCGGCTCCGGGCGGCGCTCAGCGGGGAACGCCGCGACGAGGCGCCCACCGAGATCGCCAATCTGGACGTGCGGCCGTACCCGTACCAGGCGGAGATCCTGGCCGACCTGGACGCGGAGCGGCGGGTGCACGGGCGCTGGCGCAACCTCGTCGTGATGGCCACGGGCACCGGCAAGACCATCGTCGCCGCGCTCGACTACCGCCGGCTGCGCAAGGCGGGAGCTGTCGACTCGCTGCTTTTCGTCGCCCATCAGGAGCAGATCCTGCGGCAGAGCCTGTCGACGTTCCGCCAGGTCGTGGGCGACGGCAGTTTCGGCGAGACGCTCGTCGGGGGCAGGGAGCCTCGGCACTGGCGGCACGTCTTCGCCTCCATCCAGTCGCTGCATCGGCGGGAGATCAACCCCGAGGCGTACGACATGGTGATCGTTGACGAGTTCCACCACGCGGAGGCGCCGACGTACGCCCGGTTGTTGGAGCGGCTGCGGCCGCGCGTACTGCTGGGGCTGACCGCGACGCCCGACCGGGCCGACGGCGGCGACGTGCGGCGGTGGTTCGACGGCCGCGCGGCGGTGGAGCTGCACCTGTGGGAGGCGTTGGAGCGGCAGTTGCTGGCGCCGTTCCAGTACTTCGGGCTGCACGACGACGTGGACCTGTCGCAGCTGCGCTGGAAGCGCGGGCAGGGGTACGACCCGGCCGAGCTGGACGGCGTCTACACCGGCAATCACGCCCGGGCGCGGGCGGTGCTGCGGGCGGTGCGGGACACGGTCGACGCGGGGCGGATGCGGGCGCTGGGGTTCTGCGTGAGCATCGGGCACGCCGAGTTCATGGCCGACTGGTTCACCCAGCACGGCGTGCCGTCGGCGGCCGTGACCTCGAAGGTCGACCGCCCGGCGCAGCACGCCCTGCTGCGGGACTTCCGGGCCGGCAAGCTGCGCGTGCTGTTCACCGTGGACCTGTTCAACGAGGGCGTCGACCTGCCGATGGTCGACACGATCCTGATGTTGCGGCCCACCGAGAGCGCGACGATCTTCCTCCAGCAGCTCGGCCGGGGGCTCCGGCTCGACGACGACAAACCTTGCCTGACGGTGCTCGACTTCATCGGCGGGCAGCACGCCAACTTCCGCTTCGACCTGCGCTGGCGGGCGTTGACCGGGGTCAGCCGGCGGGCGGTGTACGAGGCGGTCGAGCAGGACTTCCCCACGCTGCCGAGCGGGTGCCACATCGAGCTGGACCGGGTGGCGAAGGAGCTCGTGCTCCGCAACCTGAAGTCGGCGCTGCCCACGTCGAAGACCGGCCTGGTGGCGGAGTTGCGGCTGCTCGGTGACGTGAGTGTGGCCGAGTTCCTGCGGGAGAGTGGCCTGGAGGTCGAGGACGTGTACCGGTCGGCGAGCGTCGGCGGCTGGACCGGCCTACGCCGGCTGGCCGGGCTGGAGACGACGCAACCGGGGCCGGACGACCGCGAGTTGGGGCGGGCCATCGGCCGGATGCTGCACATCGACGACCCGGACCGGCTGGATCTACTGGCCCGGGTGGCGGCCGGCGAGCGGCCGGACGCCGGGCGGCTGTGGGACATGCTGCACTTCGACCTGTGGGGGCCGAACGCACCCCTCGCCGAGCGCGACGAACGGTTGGCGCGGCTCTGGGCCGCACCGGCCCGCTGCGCGGAACTGCGCCAGGTGGCCGAGGTGCTCCGTGACCGGATCCACCGGGTGACCCCTCGGGCCGAGGGTGGGCTGCCGCTGCGGGTGCACGCCCGCTACAGCCGCAACGAGGCGTGCGCCGCCTTCGGGATGCCGAACCCGGGGTCGCTGCGGGAAGGCGTGAAGTGGCTGCCGGACGCCCAGGCCGACCTCTTCTTCGTCACCCTGGTCAAGTCCGCGGAGCACTACTCCCCCACCACCATGTACGCCGACCGGGCCATCACCGACGAGCTGTTCCAGTGGGAGTCCCAGAGCACCACCTCGGCGGCCTCGGCCACCGGTCAGCGCTACATCCACCACGAGAAGCGCGGCTCGACGGTGCACCTATTCGTTCGTGAGTCGAAGCTGCCCGACCGGGACCTCGGCGCACCCGCCTACCTCTACGCCGGCACCATGACCTACCGCGAGCACACCGGGGACCGGCCCATGCGCATCATCTGGCAGCTACACCGCCCACTTCCCGCCGACATGTACGCCGCCGCCCGCGCCATCGCCGCTTGAGTGGACCAGCCGATTCAGGCCGCGTCCGCTCTTGGCGCGAACCTGACTTCCAACTTCATGGTGAGGGCTCGCGCGAGGCGCTCCAGCACCGGCAGCGTCGGCACCGTTCCACCGGCCTCGAAGCGAGCCACCGCGGACTGCGTCATGCCGGCAGCTTGGGCTAGCTGACTCTGGCTCCAGCCGTTGTTCTCCCGCAGATGACGCACCTGTTGACCCAGCTCGAAGGCGATACGAGTGGCCTCATACGCCTCGGCTGCCCCTGGCTCGGCCAGCCGGCGGTCGCGTAGGTCATTCCAGTCGACGCGATCGCTCATCGCTCTACCCCCTCGTGCACCGTGTGTCGTTCCGCCACGCATCGCTCAAGCGCTCGGCGTGCCCGCTCGATCTCCCGGTCCTCTCGCATTCGCGTTTTCCGAAACACGGTCAACAGGATGATTCTCCGGTCGGAGGCTATCCAGTACGTCACGCGTACTGCCTCACGCTCCAGGTAGAACCGCAGTTCACGCAGCTTGCCGTCGAGTTGCCTCGTGTGCGGTTCGCCGAGGAGCACACCCTGGCTGGCCAAAAGATCGATGTAGAAGGCTGCTCGGGCGAAGTCAGTGGTCGAGAGTGCCTCCAACCAGTCTCGGACTTCTGGTTCCAGCTCCACGCTACCCCAGGTCATAGCATCGATGCTATGACCTCACCGAATCATGTTATGGCTTTTCGCCCGCGTGTCGGGATCAGAGCCAAATCGGGGTGCCATCGTCACCCGGATGCCACGTCGAGACCAGCCGCCATTGACGCGTGCTCGGCCGCCTGCTTCAGGCAGGTGCCGACGTCCGTCGCGTGGTACACCCGCTCGCTCGCCTCGATCCCGGCTAGGAATATCGCGTACACCGCCGCCAACCGCAACGCCGCCACCGGCCGCAACAACTCCACGGCCCGCTCCGGCTCACACCCCGGCACGCTCCCCCGCCACCGCGCACACCACTCCGCCAGCACCCGAGCGGCAGCCGCATGCTCCAGCCCTTCACTCAACCGCAGCACGTCGAACGCCGGATGCCCAACGAACGCGTCCCCCCAGTCGATCACCACGCGCTGGTCCCCGCACACCCGCACATTCCCCGGGTGCAGGTCGCCGTGCACCAACGTCTCCGGCAGCCCGCACCGCCGTACCTCGTCCAGCCGCAACTCCAGCCCCGCCAGCAGAGACTCCACCGACGAGGTGTCGTGCGCGGCAAGGTGACCGCGGATCCAGGCAGCCAAGCCGGTCCCGCGTAGATCCGGCACCCCCGCCGCCACCAGCTCCGCCACGTCCGGCACCGACCGCACCTGCACCGGGTGGTAGTCGGCGGCCATCGCCAGCCGCTCCTCGATCGGCGCCCCGTACCGGTCCTCGCCGGGCACGTGCTCCAGCAGCATCCGCCCGTCGCCGTCGTCGGCGAGCAGCGTCGAGGTGCGTCCCGGCACCGTCCGGCCGAGCCAGCGCAGCACCGCTGCCTCGTGCCGGAAGAACACCGGCACCTGCTTCAGCCACGCCGTCCCGCCCGCGCCGTCGAGCCGCCAGATCGCCGACAGGTTCCAGGTGCGCTGCTGGGTGACGGTCTCCACCGGCCGGCCGAGCCGCCGCAACTGCGCCCTCGCCCAGGCCAGGCTGCGGGCCGGTCCGCCGGGTTCGGCGTACGCGGCGCGCAGCGGGTCCGCCGCCAGTTCCGGGTCCGCCGGCCGCAGCGGCGTGGTCGGCCGGTCGCTCACCTGTCCGAGGTACGTCACCGCGCCGCCGATGGTGCCGGTGTCGTCCCCGCCGAGCAGGCGGAGCACCTGTACGTCGACCCCGTACCGCTCGCGGGCCGCCTCGACGACCGGGGCGACGTCCTGCCACCAGGGTGTGGACACCTCGAACGGCGGCAGGGCGCCCAGCGGCGCGCCGGCGGCGCCGAGCAGGACGAGGGTCACGGTGCGGCTCACGCCGGGACGCTACCGCCGGGCCACAGCGGGCGGCGAGCGCTTAATCGCGGCCAGCCCGCCAGCGTGTCCCCGCCGCCCGCCACCACCGGCCCGCGCTCGCGGCCGGCCGCTTGCGCGGCCGGTCCACGTGATGAAGGTTGGCCCCATGTCCTGGTTGCGCCGCCTTCGCTACTCCGTGCCAGGTGTCTCGCCGAGCAGGTCGTACCAGGGCTGGGACGAGTACGACGGCCCCCTGCTGTCCGGCCGTTCCACGGTCGCGGCGGCGCTTGCCCGGGCACCTCGGCGGTTCGTCGACCTCGTCGTCGAGCCGGGCGACCCGGAGTTGGCGCTCAGCCGCGACGATGTCCTGGCGGCCATCACGGTCGGCACCGGGGACGGACGGTCGTGGACCATCAGCCTCGCCGAGGAGATGAAGCCCGTGGTCGACACCGGGCCGGACGTCACCGACGACGACATCCTCCTGGCCGCGTTCGCCGCGCACCCCGAGGTGACGCTGGCACAGCACTCGGACCGGGAGTGTTTCGAGCTCGCCCTTGCCAAACCGCTGCGGGCCGACGAACTGCTCGCTCTGACCGTGGACGCCCTCTCGGCCGCACACCGGGAGCTCGCCCGTCGTCTGCGCATCGAGCTACCCGACTGACCGCCGGCCCCACGCCGATTCCTGTCGGCTGACCGGCATCCGGGACACCCGTCGCGGGTTCACGCATCGTCACCGGCGTGCCACTACGGTGGTCGATACGCCACAAGGGAGGGTGGGTCCTGGGTGTTGCGCATCAGCGTGCTCGGTCCGGTGCAGGTGACGCACGGCGACCGGTCCGTCCGGCTGGGGCCGAAGCTGGTGGAGCTGGTGGCGATTCTCCTGGTCGAGGCGGGCTCGGCGGTGCCGGCGTCCCGGGTCGTCCAGCTGCTGTGGGACGCGGCGCCGCCGGCCGGCGCCCGGGCCACGCTCCGCAGCCACGTCTCCCACCTCCGCCGAGCCCTGGAAGCCAACCCCGCCGAGCACCACCCGCTACAAGCGGAACGGGATCCGCACACGGTCTTAATAGCGGAGAGCGGCGAGCACCACCCGCCGAAAGCGAAGCGCACCTCTGCGCCGGAAGCGGCACTCGGCGAGCCCTCCGTGCCGGAGGCTGCGCTCGGGGCGCGGCCCGCGCCGCAAGCGGAACTCGGCGAGCCCTCCGCGCCGGAAGCGGCGCTCGGCGAGGGGCCCACGCGGAAGGCGGAACGCGGCCAGCGCCTGACGAATGCGGAATGGCGGGCGCGCCGGGCTTCGGGAACCGGATCTGGCCTGGCACCTGCGTCGGGCCCGACAGCGGACGCGCCGGTCATCAGGACGGTCGGCTCGGGGGCAGGCTCCGCCTACTGCCTCGACCTTCCACCCGACACGCTCGACGCAGACCGCTTCGAGCGCTGGTGCGCCGACGGCCGCCGGCTGGTCGCCGCCGGCGAGACCGCGTTGACCGAGCGCGGGGTGGCGCTGCTCCACGACGCGCTGGCGCTGTGGCGTGGCCCGGCCTTCGCCGACCTGGCCGACCGTCCGTTCGTCCGGCCACGGGCCGCGCAGCTGGAGGCGGGACGCCGGGCGGCGCGGCGCGGCTTCGCCGAGGGACTGGCCGCGCTCGGCCGGCACGCCGAGGCGATCGCGCAGCTGACCGGCGCGATCTCCGACGACCCCTACGACGAGGCCGTACGACGGCTGCTCGCGCTGTCGCTCTACGCCGAGCAGCGGGTGGACGAGGCCGCCGAGGTGTGCCGGGAGGGCGTCGTCCTGCTCGGCGAGCGCGGGCTGGACGCCCCGGAACTGCAGGAGCTTCAGCGGGACATCCTCCGCCGGCTCGTACCGTCGCCGCGTGAGGCCGCCGAGCCCGCGAAGCCGGCGCGGCCCTGTCTGCTGCCGCCCGACCCACCGCAGTTCGTCGGCCGCACCGCGGACCTCGCCGCCGCCCGCGCGCTGCTGCTTTCCCCCGCCGACGGTTCCCCGACCGTGCTGGTCAGCGGGCTGGCCGGGGTCGGCAAGACGCTCTTCGCGGTGCGCCTGGCCCACACGCTGCGCGACGACTTCCCCGACGGCCAGCTGTACGTGGACATGCGCGGCTACGACCCGGACGGCACCCCGCTCGGCGCGGGTGCGGCGGTGCGCGGCTTCCTCGACGCGCTCGCCGTGCCGCCCGACCGGGTGCCGGCGACCCTGGAGGCGCAGGCCGGGCTCTACCGGAGCCTGCTCGCCGGCCGGCGGGTGCTGGTGGTGGTGGACAACGCCCGCGACGCCGACCAGGTCCGCCCGCTGCTGCCGGGGGCTGCGGGCTGCGCCACCGTGGTGGTCAGCCGCAACCAGCTGCCCGCTTTGGTGGTGGCCGAGGGTGCTCGGCCGCTGCGGCTCGACCTGCTCACCGACGGCGAATCCCGTGAGCTGATCGGCCGCCGGCTGGGGGCCGCCCGGCTGGCTGGGGAAGCCGAGGCGGTCCGGCAGATCGTCCACGCGTGCGGGCGGCTGCCGTTGGCGTTGGCCATCGTGGCGGCCCGGGCGGCCAGCCACCCCGAGTTCGCCCTCGACGCGCTCGCCGGGGAGCTGCGCGGCGGCGGTGGCAGGCTCGATGCGTTCGCGGTGGGCGGCACCGACGTGCGGGCGGTCTTCTCCTGGTCGTACCACGGGCTCACCGCACCGGCGGCGGAGTTGTTCCGGCTGCTGGCGGCGCACCCCGGGCCGGAGGTCACGGTCGCGGCGGCGGCGAGCCTCGCCGCCGCACCCCCCGAGGAGGTACGCGCGGCGGTCCGCGAGCTGGCGGCGGCGCACCTGCTCGTCGAGCACGTCCCGGGCCGGTACGCGCTGCACGACCTGCTGCGCGCGTACGCCAGCGAGTTGGCCGACGACGGCGGGCGGCGGGCGGCGCTGCGCCGGATGCTCGACCACTACCTGCACACCGCGCTCGCCGCCGACCGGCTGCTCTGGCCGCACCGGGACCCGCTGGCGTTCCCCGCGATCGCGCCCGGCGTGCGGCCGGAGGTGTTCGCGGACCGCGACGCCGCGCTGGCCTGGTTCACCGCCGAGCACCCGGTGCTGCTCGCCGCGCTGGACCGGGCCGAGCGGGCCGGCCAGGACGGGCACGTGTGGCGGCTGGCCTGGGCGGCGGCGAACTTCCTCGCCCGGCGCGGGCACTGGCGGGACTGGGTGCGGGTGGGGCTGGCCGCGGTGGCGGCGGCGCGGCGGCAGGACGACCGGGCGGCCGAGGCCGAGGCGCACCGGATCCTCGGCGGCGCGTACGTGCGGCTGCGCGACTTCGACGCGGCGCGGGAGCGCTACGGGCGGGCGCTGGAGTTGTTCGGCGGGCTCGGTGACCTGGTCGGGCAGGGGTTCACCCGGCGCAGCCTGGGCTGGCTGTGCGAGCAGCGGGGTGACGTCCGCGCGGCGCTGGGGCACGACCTGGCGGCCCTGGAGCTGTTCGAACGCGCCGGGCACGAGCGCGGGGTGGCCAACACGCACAACTCGGTGGGCTGGTGTCACGCGCTGCTCGGCGACCACGAGCCGGCGATCGCGCACTGCCGCCGCTCGCTGGCGTTGCTGGAGCGGCTCGGCGACCCGGTCGGTATGGCCGGCGCCTGGGACAGCCTCGGGTACGCCTACCGGCAGGTCGACCCGGGTGAGGCGCTGGCCTGCTACCGGCAGGCGCTGGGGCTGTACCGGCAGCTGGGCGACCGGATGAACGAGGCGGTCACGCTGCGCCAGTTGGGCGAGGCCCAGCACGCCGGCGGCGACACCGCGGCCGCCCGGGAGTCCTGGCGGCAGGCGCTGGACATCCTCACCGACCTCGACCATCCGGACGCCGAGCGTGTCCGCGCCCTGCTGGCCGGGGCGACCACGGCCTGAGCACCGGACCGAACGGATCGGCACCCTGCTGGCCCAGGCGAACCACGGCCTGAACACCGAATCGAGCGGGTCGGCGCTCTGCTCGCCGGGGCGACCACGGCCTGAGCGCCGGGAGGGCCGGCCGCAGCTGGGCCGGCCCTCGGATAGCGGGGTGCTCAGCCGGCGTCCTCGGCCGAGGCGGTGCCGGTGGTGCCGGCCGACGGCGTCCACCGCAGGCAGGTGCTGTGGTGCTGCTCGAAGCGCTGCTGGAACGGCGCGGCAAGCGGGTGGTTGCGCAGCGCCACGATGTTCTCGTCGTTCTGCCGCAGCGCCCGGTAGGTGAGGTTGTGGCTGCCGGTGTAGAGGGTCGACTGGCTCCCCCGGCGGATGATCATGAACTTCTCGTGCATCGGGACGCCCCCGGCCTCGGTGTAGCCGCACAGGTGCACGGGCATCGCGCGGGCCAGGTCGACCAGGGCCTTCATCGGCGCGCCCGCGTCGTGCGGCCGGCCGGATTTGGCACCGGTGACGATCCGCACCTGGCAGCCGCGGCTGCGGGCCGCCTTCAGCTCCCGGACCACGGCCGCCCGCTGGATGCGGAAGTTGGCCAGGTCGATCCGGGTGCCGCCGGAGCAGTTGGTGGAGCGCAGCAGGCTGGCGATCGGGTCGTTGCTGGCGCTGCCCGGCGTACGGCCGGCGGCCTCCCGGCGGGGGAAGGTGTAGACGCGGTGCGTGCCGACGGTGGTCGTCCGCCCGTAGTTCGGGTTGTTCCGCCCGGAGCTGCCGTAGCGCATCAGGTCGTTGAAGTAGCTCAGGTAGGCGTTGTAGAGGCCGGCGTGGCTGATCGTGATGGCGTTCTCGTACGCCCGGTAGTGGTCGAGGTTCGCCGAGGAGACGTAGAGGACGTTGCTCGCCGTCCCGCCGCCGGCCAGCTGCACCCGAGAGATGGTCATGAACTTGTCGTGCAGCAGCGGCGGGTTGTGCAGCGGCGACGCCCCGGTACGGCGGGTGACGCAGCCACGGGTGGACTGGCCGTCGGCGCGGCGCTGCCCGCAGGCGACCACCCGGGCGGTCGGGATCGCCTTCAGCGCGTTGTAGTGGGCGCTGCCGACCTGGCTGCCGTTGATGACGACCCGCACCCGTACGCCCCGGGCGGCGGCCGAGCGCAACGCGTCGACGATCTCCTGCCGGTTGAAGAAGTAGAGGGTGAGCGAGAGCGTCGACCCGGGTGCGGCGGCGTTGATCAGCCGGGTGACGTGGCCGGCGACTCCGGCGTGCATGTCGCTCTCGGTCTTCTGGTTGAACCAGGCGTAGTTGCGTACCTCCGACGCAGCGATCGGCACCGCCGCCGCGGCTGCGGCCGGCGCCTCCGTGGTGGCCGGGGCGTCGGCGGTGGCCAGCGCCTCGGCGGTGGGTTCGGCCGCGCTGGCCGGGGTGATCGGCAGGGACAGCGCGGTCGTCGCGACCAGCGCCAGGGCGAGGCCGCGCCGGCCCACCCGTCGGGCCAACCGGCGCACACCTCCCCGGTCGGGGTTCACCAGCGGTTCGATCTGCATTCCGATGCCTCTCCGTTGGCCAGCGGCTGGCCCCCGTCGGTGCCGATGCCCGTTGCCCGAGGGTCGGCACAGGCCGTTCGGCCCCACGATCCAGCCGCTGGTCGGTGGCCGGGACCGGCGCGTTGCGGTGCACCCGTCCCGGATCGATGTCGACGAGGCGAGGTGGGGCGCCGGCAGGCTGCCCGGCCGGTCCGCGAGGGCTTCGAGCGCTCTGGGTGCAGTTGTTGTCGCTGGGACGACAACAACTGCACCCGAACGCCCGGGTGGCCCACTCCCCTCGTCTGCCGGGAGGGGTCGCGCCGCAGCTGGGGTTGCGACGCGCCCCTTCCGGATCGACATCCACGATTGCAGCGCCGCGTGGAAGCACCGTGGAAGCGGCGTGCAGATCGTGCTGGCGCGTGGCGGGCCGGTCCAGGGCGAGCGCCATCGCGTTCGAGGTTCGAAGACTTCCCTCAGAGTTTCGGGGCGAGCTGGCGTACCAGTGCCTGCATGCGGGTGCGGTCCGCGGCGCGGGGCGACATCTGCTTGAGCCCGGCCGCAGCGGGCGACCCGAAGAAGCGGTGCAGGACGTCGGCTGCTTGACGACCGGTGACGCTGACGGGCCAGTCAGCGGCGCGCAATCCGGCCGCATGGCCGGCGTTGGCGAGACGCCACAGGTCGACCGCGTCCTTCGCGGTGAACCGCCCGCGATATGCCAGCGCCTTCAGGCAGAGCGCGGAGGTCACGTCCGGAAGCGGCACGCGGATGGCGAGGCTGTCGCGGTTGGTGAGTTGCACGCGGAGATCGATCAGCTCGGCAGGGCGGTGCAGGGCGAGCACGAGGCCGGGAATCTCGTCGACGACCAGGTCACCGTGGCGCTGGTTGGGCACCAGCGTGCCCCGGTAGGACGGAGCCAGGATGTCGACCACCAGGCTGAGCTGCCCGCGAGCGTCCGTGTGGTCACGGCTGAACCGGTTGGCAGCCTCCCGGGACTGGTACCCGCGGTCGCGGAGGGCGGCCGGCAGGCGAGGGTCGCCGATCACTGTGGGCAGGGCCGCGAAGTCCGTGTCGGCCGTGTCCCGCATCGGCACCTGGTCGGCGACCCCGTGAGCCGCGACGAGCAGGGTGACCATGTGACCGCCGACGATGCGGTAGTCAAGATCGAGAGCAGCCGTGAGGCCAGCCAGGTCGGCGAGGGTCAGGAATCCGGCGTCGGCGGCACGGCTGGTTGATGTCAGCGAGACCGGCTTCGGCGTTGGCGGCCTGGGGTCGGCCGAAGTCGGTGGAGTCATGCGGCCGCTCCCTGCTCTCGGTGGCGACGGCGGATGAACTGCCACACCCGGTCCGCCGCTTCCTCGCTGTCAGGCCCGGGGGCGCGGCGAACGTCCCACAGGATCTGCAGTGGATCGGCGAGCGGGAGCGCGGTCGGCGAAGCCCCCGACAGCTGCGCCGGCGACCAGAGGCCGACGTCCCGAGGCACGGTGAGTTCGAGGGTGGCCTCCTCCTCACCTGCCGGAACGAAGCCGGCCCCGGTCAGATCGACGCCGGCGCGGGCGTAGAGGACCGCGCGCACCGGCGACCGCCAGGGAGCGATGGCGTCGGCGGCGACGTCACCGGAGACGGCGGGGTGCGACCCGGCAGCTTCGGTCGCAAGCACTTCGGCGACCGCACGAGCCTGCTCGATCGGCGGATCAAGGCTGTACCAGAGGGTTCGGAGCCCACCCGGCCCAGGATAGGAGTCGAGCCACCAGCGGAGGGCAGTGTCGATGTCGTGCACCGTCCAGCCTGCCGGCCCTCGGCGCACAAAACCCTGATCCGCCAGTACCCGCATGGCCTGCGAGACCCGGGGTTGGGACACACCGACAAGAGCGGCCAGCTCTCGTTGATTGGCGTACGGGCGCCCGATCATCCGCCGGACGAGGGTGAAGGTGCCCCACGGCACCGGACCAGGACGGGTGGACCGGGACACCACGGCCTGCCGGACGTTGAGCGCGATCCGCTCCGCACCGACTCGCAACACGCCTGCGACCTGTTGGTCGGCGTCGGTCAGCCAGGACCAGCCGTGGGCTTCGATGGCGGCGCGAACGGCCGGCGTGGCCGAGGGCACGACGATAAGGCATGGCGCCGGGTGGCGGTCGGCCAGCGCCGCGACGTCGCCGGGTGTCAGTGGTATCGCCGACTTGACGACGGTCAGCACTGCCACGGTTTGGCCGTACCGCAGCTCAAGCTGATCGGGGCCGCGCGGGATCAGCGTCAGGCCCACACCGACCAGTTCCCGCCACACGCCCGCCGATATAAGCATTATCCGCTCTCCTCAGATAACACTTATACACCCCGGAGGCCTGCCGCGTCCGAAAGTTGTCCGGCGTGTCGGCTCCGTCGCCGCCAGAGGTGGGGACGGACGTACACCCGCCGACAGGACCTACGTGACGGTCGTCAGCGTGGGGAACGCGGGCGGGCCAGGGTGCGGACGGTGATGAGGGAGGCGACCGCCGCCCCGGCGATCACCACGGCCATCGGCAGCGCGCTGCCCTCGCCGCCCAGCCCGACCAGCGGCGCCGCCAGCGCCCCGACCACCGACTGGATCGCGCCGAGCAGCGCGGCGGCCGTGCCGGCGTGCGCGGCGTGCCGGTCCAGGGCCAGCGCGGTGCCGTTCGGCGTGACCATGCCGAGCGACCCGACGAAGGCGAACAGCGCCACCGCCACCAGCGGCAGGCTGTCCAGCAGCGCGCCGGCGAGCACCGCGGCGGCGGCCAGCACGCTCACCCCCAGCGCGCGCATCAGCAGCGGGCGGAGTTCGAAGCGGTCGAGCAGCCGGGCGTTGAGCTGGCCGACCGCGACCAGGGCGAGCGCGTTGACGCCGAAGAGCACGCTGAACCCGGCGGCGGAGACGCCGAAGACGTCCTGGAAGACGAAGGACGACCCGGAGATGTAGGCGAACAGCCCGGCGAAGGCGAGGCCCTGGGTCAGCGCGTACCCGAGGAAGATCCGATCGGTGAAGAGCGTGCGGCCGGCGGCGGCCGTGGCGGCGAGGCCGCCGGTGCTGCGCCGCGCGGCGGGCAGCGTCTCGGGCAGCCGCCACGCGACGGCGGCGGCGAGCAGCGCGCCGATCACCGCGAGCGCGACGAAGACGGTACGCCAGTCGCCGAAGCGCAGCACCAGGCTGCCGAAGGCCGGGGCGGCCATCGGGGCGATGCCGAAGATCAGGGTGAGCCGGGAGAAGTACTTCGCGGCGTCCCGGCCGGCGTAGAGGTCGCGGACGACGGCACGGGCCACGACCACGCCCATCCCACCGGCAAACCCCTGCGCGAACCGCGCCGCGGCCAGCAGCTCCGCGCTCGGCGCGGCCGCGCAGGCCAGCGACAGCAGGGCGTACGCGCCGACGCCGGCGAGCACCGGGCGGCGGCGCCCCCAGCGGTCGCTGAGCGGGCCGGTGACCAGTTGACCGAGGGCCATGCCGACCAGGCAGGTGGTCAGCGAGAGCTGGATCCGCGCCTGGTTGGCGGCCAGGTCGCGGGTCATCTCGGGGAACGCCGGCAGGTAGGTGTCCAGGGAGAGCGGGCCGAACGCGGTGAGCGTGCCGAGCAGCACCAGCAGCACGGCGGCGGCCCGGCCGGTCGGCGCGGCGACGCGCTCGTCCGGGCGTACGGGCGGCGCGGTGGCGTGCGACATGGTTGTCCTCTCGGGGGCGGCTCGGCCCAGCTACGATAGCTCTGACTACAGAGGTATCGCGGCGTGGAGAGGGCGGACTGTGACCGACGAGATGGTCGATCGCCTCGGCGGGGCCGTCGGCGAGCTGCACCGGGCGCTGCGCCGGCGAGCCGTCCAGCGGGCCGGCCGGGTCGCTCTGCCGGACGCCCAGGTGGAGGTGCTCCGGCTGGTGCAGCGGCAGCCGGGGGTCAGCGTCCGGGAGGCCGCCGAGCGGCTGGGCACCGCGCCGAACACGGTCAGCACGCTGGTCGGCGAGCTGACCGGGGCCGGCCTGCTGCACCGGGAACGGGACCCGGCCGACCGGCGCAGCGTCCGGCTGGAGTTGACCGACGCGGCCCGGGAGCGGATCGCCGCGTACGGGCTGCACCGGCGCGAGCTGCTCACCGCCGCGCTGTCCGAACTGGACGAATCTGACCGGGCCGCAGTGCTGGCCGCCGTGTCGGCGCTGGACCGGCTCGCCGACCGGATTGCCAGCCAGCACTGAGCCGCTACCCGGCCGGTGGGGCCGGGGTCAGCGGGGCGGACCGGCCAGGATGCGGTCCCGGGCGGCGTCGACGCCGCCGCGCCACCAGCCCATCGCCTCGACCCACCAGGTCAACCCGGCGTCGACGTACGGCGCGACGATCCGTTCGGCGTTCTGCGGCGTCGTCCAGCCCTCGAGGACGACGTCGAACCCGTCCAGCGAGCCCCGCTCGGCGGCGACGAACCGGACCGCGTCGGCGAAGTCCTCGACCGGCACGGGGATCTCCCGGCCGGCGTCGCGGAAGGTCGCCATGAACCCGTCCCACCGGGCGGAGCGGCGGAAGCCGGGACGGTTGGGCCAGCGGCCGGCGCACCAGACGGGGATGCGCGGGCGCTGCACCGGGGTCGGCAGCATCCGCACCCGCTCGCCCGACGGCAGGGGCACCTCCTGGCCCGACCAGAGCGCGGCGAGCTGCTCCAGCGACTCGTCCAGGCGCCGGCCGCGCCCCCGCAGGTCGGGATCCTCGCCGAAGGCCGCGTACTCGCGGTCCATCGACCCGATGCCCGCGCCGAAGACGAGCCGACCGCCGGAGAGGGTGTCCAGGGTGGCGGTCTCCCGCGCCACGATCTGCACCCGCCGCCGGGGCAGCGCGGTCACCAGCACCCCGAGCCTGATCCGGGCCGTACGGGCGGCGATCGCGGCCGTCACCACGACCGGGTTCACCACCGGCCAATCCGGATCGTGGTAGAGCAGGTGGTCCCAGAGGAAGACGCCGTCCCAACCCCGTTCCTCAGCCGCGACGGCCAGCTCGACCAGGGTCGCGGCGTCGGCGAAGGGCCCGACGTTCGGTAGACCGACAGCGAAGCGGGGCATCGCCCCACCCTAGTCAGGACTCGTCCCCGGCGGGAGCCACGGGGGACGGGTCAGTCGACGCACAGTTCGAAGTGGACGGTGCGGCCGGTGCGCCGCCGGCCGAGCCGGTGTGCCAGCGGTACGAGCACCCCGTGCAGCAGCGGGTACTTGCGGCGCAGCGCGCGGGCGGCCGCGGCGTACTCCGCGCCGGTGAGCCGCCGGGCGGTGGCCGGCAGCGCCGCGCCGGTCGGCCGGCCTCGCCCCGTCGAGGCGGCCACGGTGACGGCCGGGTTGGCACTGATCCGCCGGGTCTTCCAGGCTCGTTCGAAGCTGCGCACGTAGGCCCGCTCGCCGGCGACGGCGATGCTCACCGGGGTGGCCACCGGGGTGCCGTCGCGGCGGTAGCTGGTCAGCGCGACAGTCTTCTGCCGGGTGAACCCGGCCCACGGCGGTGCCGCGTCCGACTCGACCCGGCCGAGCACCGAACCGAGTTCACGCCACCGCAGCACCAGGGCCCAGGCGGCCACCAGCGCGAAGGCGGCGATCAGCGCGGTCTGCCCGGTGGCGCCGCCGAGGTCCCGGTCCATGATGTGCGAGGCGGTGTGCGCGACCGCCCCGACCAGATAGCCGGCGAGCGCGACCGCCAGCCCGTCCGCCCAGATCAGCGCCAGCAGCAGGGTGGCACCGATGCCGAGTTGGAAGGCGCCGACGTCGTGGACGAAGTGCCGGTGCTCCGGGAAGTTGACCGTCGCGCTGAACGAGCCCGATGCCACCAGCGCCCACACCCCGGTCACGACCGCGGACAGACCGAGCAGGGCGGCGATGACGCGAATGATGCCTCTCATGCCCCTTCGACGGAACGGGGCCGGTCGAGGTGACATCGCCTGGGTCCCACCGGGCGCCGACGTCGAGCGGCGACCCGGACGGCAACGACGTCGAGGCCGGTCTGCCACCCGCCGCAATGATCCGGCGCTAGGTTGGCGGCATGGAGCAGCGGATCAGCCTGGTCACCCTCGGGGTCGCCGACGTGGCCCGGGCGCGGGCCTTCTACGAGCGGCTCGGCTGGCGCGGTCAGGAGGTCGAGGAGACGGTCTTCTTCCAGGCCGGTGGGCTGGCGCTGGTGCTGTGGGGCCGGGCGAAGCTGGCCGACGACGCGGGCGTCGACGACCCAGGCGGCGGGTTCGGCGGGATGACGCTGGCGCAGAACGTCCGCTCCCGCGACGAGGTGGACGACCTGCTCGCCACGGCGGTTGCTGCCGGCGCCGAGGTGACCCGCCCGGCCCGGGAGACGTTCTACGGCGGGTACGCCGGCTGTTTCGCCGACCCGGACGGTCACGTCTGGGAGATCGCCTGGAATCCGGGCTTCCCGCTCGGTCCGGACGGCACCATCACCGTGCCCGACTTCGGTGCCTGACCAGCGGATCAGGGGCTAGGCGTCGGGCAGAGCAGCGGATCCAGCAGGGGCAGTTCGAGCGGGTCCAGGCAGAGCGTGAGCAGGTTGCCGGGG
>NZ_QGSW01000438.1:0-25814 GCF_003176715.1 Micromonospora sp. S4605 | reverse complement strand
CGCTGGGGTGCCGGTGACCTGCCTGCCCCGGCCCGGCCGACCGCCCGGATGCCGGCCCGCCTCGAAGGGGAGACGATGACCAAGCAGCCCGGCGGCTCCGCGGCCGCGGAGTTCGACCAGCCGGTGGCCGGCGACCGCGACGCGGCTGCTGACTCCGGCACCACCGGGTCGGAGGCCGCCGCCGCCCAGCAGGCGACCGGAGCGGACCGGGCGGGCGCGACCGGTGACCCCGACGCGGCTGCTGAATCCGGCACCGGGACCGGGTCGAAGACCGCCGCCGGCCAGCAAGCGACCGGAGCGGACCGGGCGAACGCGACCGGGTCGAAGACCGCCGCCGCCCAGCAGGCGACCGGAGCGGACCGGCCGAGCGCGACCGGCGACGACGCCGCCGAGCGGGACGCGTCCACCGACGACGAGCCCGCCACCGGGAGCGGGCCGGTGCCCGTACCGGGGGCGGCGCTGCTCGCGCTGCTGGCGCTGGGGTGGCTGGCCGCCATGCTCTGGTCGACCCGCGAGGCGATCAACTCGGCGGCCGCCGGGGTCACCGCGATCAGCCTCTCCGCCTTCGCCCTGCCCGGGGTGATCTCCGCCGCGCTGGTCGCCGGGGCCGCCTTCGCCCTCTCCGGGGTCGACCTGCTCGGCCACCGGGTCGGCGAGCGGGCCACGTTGCGCTTCCTCGCGGCGACCGGCGCCGGCCTGCTCATCGGGCTCGCCGCCGCGTTCGCGATCAACCTGACCTACGCCGACAACGCGACCACCAACGTGATCGCCGGCACCAGCGCGGCGGCGGCGATCATCGGCGGGGCCGTCGCCGGCGCCCGCAGCGCACCGACCGTCGGCGCCGTGGTGGCCGCCGCGCTCGGCACCCTGGTCTTCGTGGTGGCGTTCAGCCGGGCCCGGGATCCGCTCTTCGACCTCTTCGGCGCCGGGGACACCCAGGAGTCGCTGGTCAACGCGGCCAAGTGGGTGTCGCGTACCGAGTCGCTGCTCGCCGGGGTGGTGGCCGGGCTGCTCGCCTTCGGCTACCTGGCCTGGGCGCGCCGGCGGGCCATCCGGCGGAACCCGGACGCCCCGGCGCTGCGCTGGCCGGCGTACCTGGTGGCCGGGGCCGGCCCGGGCCTGCTGCTGCTGGTCGCCGAGGTGATCATCCGGGTCGGTGGGCGCTCCCTGCTCGACCTGGCCGCCGCGCTCAGCGAGGCGGACGCGGTGGCCCAGACGTCGCTGGGCACCTCGCGGGTGGACAACGGCATCTGGGTGCTCTTCGTGGGCGCGCTGACCGCGCTGATCGCGTTCGGCCGGACGCTCGGCCCGGCCGGCGACGACGACCCGGAGCCGGTGGCGGGCACCGAGCGCTGAGCCCGGCCGGCGTCAGCTGGCGGTACGGAGCAGCAGCTCCAGCTCGGTGACGTCGTACCACTCCAGCTCGTGGTCCTCGGCACCGTCGACGGTGAACTGGGCGTCCGGGTCACCGGCGAGCGCCTCGGCGACCACCTCCGCGGCGGCGGCCACGTCCTCGACCGCCTCCGACCCGTCCACGTGGATCGCGGCGACGGCGTCGATCGGCACCGGCCGGGTCAGCTCCACCGCGCTCGACCCCAGCTCGCCGTCGCCGCGCCCGACCGCGGCTGCCGGCAGGTCGGCCGAGACCACCACCCGGCGGCGGGGCGCGTCCGGGTCGGTCCGCAGCAGCTGCAACGCGTCCTGGGCGGCCCGGGTGAAGGCGACGTACTCCAGCTCCTCCTCGTCGCCCTCGGCGTACCACTCCCGCAGGGCCGGGGTCACGGCGTGCGCCCGCTCCGCGCTGAGCCCCTGCTCACGAAGCCGGGCCAGGATCGGGACGGTCGCCGGCACGTACACCCGGACAAGGTCGTCGGTCACCGGTGTCTCCCTGCTGAGATCCTCCGCCGGCGTGCACCGGCCCGGGCGCCGATCATGCCGTACGCCGTGACCGTCATACACCTCGCACCTCGCCGGTGGAAGTTCCGCCCCGGTGTGTCCCGGCCCGGACGTCGCCGGGCGGCCGGTCGGACGTTGGGCGGCGTCGGCGGGTGATGGCAAACTGAGCCAAACGTCCCCAACCCCGGGAGTTTCCGTGGAGCCGAGGTTCCTGCTCCTCTCCGACGTGGCCGCCGAACTCAACGTGTCGGATTCGCAGGTCTACCACATGGTGCGCAGCGGCGAACTGCCCGCGATCAAGATCGGGGGGCGTGGCCAGTGGCGCGTGGAGCGCGCCCAACTGGAGGAGTACATCCAGCGCAAGTACGCGGAGACCGCCGAGTGGGTACGCAGCAACCCGCTCGCCGACCGCGACCCGGAGTGACCCGGCCGGCGCCCTGAGCCATTGACCGCGGGCTCTGCCATGCCCAAGAATGGACCCCGTTCGGAGGCAAACGAAGGCAAACGTAAGGATCAGGGGGCAGCGCGATGACCGACTCCCGCCGACCCGGCCCGTCCCGGCCGCCCGTGCGACTGCGACCCGCGCCCTCCTTCGAGCCGCCCTTCGCCGACGAGGACGGCAGCCGCTGGCCGCTGCCCGGCGACGGCCAGCTCGCCCTCGACCTGTTCGAGGCGGCTCGCCGACAGCCGAGCCGTCCGCCGGACCGGCGACTACGGGCCGGGCCCACCCCTGCCCGACCGGGCCGGCGCACCTCCGGCCCGCTGCCACCCGGCGCCCTGGTGACCACCACGCCGGAGGCGACCCGGGCCGCCCACCGCTTCGTCGGCACCTGCCTCGAGGTGCTCAACGGCTACCGCCCGCCCGGCCAGCTCCGGCCGCTGCTCGACCCGGGCCGGGCCGCCGAGCTGCTGCCCGAGCTGGCGCGGGCCGGCACGCGGACCGGCCCGGTGCGCCGCCGGTCCACCCGGCCCGCGGTGCGGTTGCGCCGGCTGCGGGTCTGCGAACCCCGGGCCGCGGCGGTCGAGGTGGCCGCGGTGCTGGCCGGCGGCAGCGGCCACACCTGGGCGATGGCGCTGCGCCTGGAACACCGCCGGGGCACCTGGCTCTGCACCGCCCTCCAGGTCCTCTGACATCCGAGCCCACCTGGCGGCGCGCGGCGCCCGGCCGGGCCGGCGGACGGCGACCAGGCCGGGCAACGCACGGCGACCAGTCCGGGCCGCGGACGGCGACAGGTTGATCCACTCCGGATGCGGCATGCCGCGGCTTGTTCGCGGCCGGAGACCGCGACATGCCGCACACCGTGTGGATCATCCGGTGTCGTCGGGTCCGGGCTGTGGGGCCCGCCGGCCCGGCCCGCTTCTGGGCCGCCCGGGGCGTCCACCTGGCTCGGTCGGTGGGCGTCCCGGGTCTCCAGCTCTTCGCACGGCCCGCCCGGCACGGGCGCGAGCTGGCCGGATGGTCAGCGAGCAGGGCCGCTCCGCCGCGGCCGCCCACACCACCTGCGACCTGGAAACGCCGACGGGCCCCGGCCAGGGTCGGCCGGGGCCCGTCGGTGCGAGCGTCGGATCAGGCGCCGCCGTTGGGGGCGCCGTGGCAGCGCTTGTACTTACGGCCGGAGCCGCACGGGCAGGGCGCGTTGCGGGACGGGCCGTTGCTCGCCTCCGCCTGCCCGGGAGCCGCCCGCCGGGCCGCGTTCGACGCCACGGCCGGGCCACGCAGCCCGCTGGTCGGGCGCTGCGGGGCGTTCGGCGCGGTGGTGCCCGGGCCCGCCGGGGCGGCCTTCGCCCCGCGTCCGATGCCCAGCGCCGGGGCCTGCTCGTCGGCCTGCTCGACGGCCACCGAGCCGCGGCCCGCCTCGCCGTCGATGGTCGGCGCGGAGTACTGCAGGCCCTGCTGCTGCGGCGCCCGGTTCAGGCCCTTGGCCCGGATCTCCACCGGCTTGTCGAGCAGCTTGACCTCTTCAACCTCCGGCTCCGGCTCGGCGACCTGGACCTCCAGGTTGTAGAGGAAGCCGACCGTCTCCTCCTTGATGCCGTCCATCATGGTGGCGAACATGTCGAAGCCCTCGCGCTGGTACTCGATCACCGGGTCGCGCTGGGCGTACGCCCGCAGGTTGATGCCCTCCTGCAGGTAGTCCATCTCGTAGAGGTGCTCACGCCACTTGCGGTCGATGACCTGGAGCAGCACCATCCGCTCGAGCTGGCGTACCGCCTCCTCGCCGAGCTGCTCCTCCCGCCGGTCGTACGCGGCGTGCGCGTCCTCCTTGAGGCGGGACATCAGGAAGTCGGCGTCCATGCCGGCCCGCGAGCCGCCGGCCTCCTCCTCCAGCTCCTCGATCGTGATGCCGACCGGGTAGAGCTGCTTGAGGCTGGACCAGAGCTGCTCGAGGTCCCAGTCCTCGCCGTAGCCCTCGGCGGTGGCCCCCTGCACGTACGCCTCGACGACGTCGTCGATCATGTTGCGGACCTGGTCGGAGAGGTCCTCGCCGTTGAGCACCCGGAGGCGCTCGGCGTAGATCACCTGGCGCTGCTTGTTCAGCACCTCGTCGTACTTCAGGACGTTCTTGCGGATCTCGGCGTTCTGGCCCTCGATCTGGGCCTGCGCGTTCTTGATCTGCCGAGTGACCATCTTCGACTCGATCGGCACGTCCTCCGGGATGTTGAAGCGGTCCATGACCGCCTCGACCGCGCCGGAGCGGAACCGCTTCATCAGCTCGTCCTGCAGGGAGAGGTAGAACCGGGACTCGCCCGGGTCACCCTGCCGGCCGGAGCGGCCGCGCAGCTGGTTGTCGATCCGCCGGGACTCGTGCCGCTCGGTGCCCAGCACGTAGAGGCCACCGGCGGCGGCCACCTCCTCCGCCTCGGCGTCGCAGGCCTGCTTCCACTTGGGCAGGACCTCCTCCATCGCCTTGGCGTACTCCTCCTCGTGCTCGATCGGGTCGAGGCCGCGCTGGCGCAGCTCGCTCGCGGCGAGGAACTCGGGGTTGCCGCCGAGCAGGATGTCGGTGCCCCGGCCGGCCATGTTGGTGGCCACGGTGACCGCGCCCTTGCGCCCGGCCTGGGCGACGATCTCGGCCTCCCGGGCGTGGAACTTGGCGTTCAGCACCGAGTGCGGGATGCCGCGGCGGCGCAGCAGCTGGGAGAGGATCTCGGAGTTCTCCACCGAGACGGTGCCCACCAGCACCGGCTGCCCGGCCTCGTGCCGCTCGGCGATGTCCTCCACCACGGCGTTGAACTTGGCCTTCTCGGTCTTGTAGATGACGTCCGGGCGGTCCTGCCGGATCATCGGCCGGTGGGTCGGGATGGTCACCACGCCGACCTTGTAGACCTTGTTGAACTCGCCCGCCTCGGTCTGGGCGGTACCGGTCATGCCGGAGAGCTTCTCGTAGAGGCGGAAGTAGTTCTGGAGGGTGATGGTGGCCAGGGTCTGGTTCTCCTGCTTGATCTCCACCCCCTCCTTGGCCTCGATCGCCTGGTGCATGCCCTCGTTGTAGCGGCGGCCGTGCAGGATGCGGCCGGTGAACTCGTCGACGATCAGGACCTCGCCGTCGCTGACGATGTAGTCCTTGTCGCGCTTGTAGAGCTCCTTGGCCTTGATCGCGTTGTTGAGGTAGCCGACCAGCGGGGTGTTCACCGACTCGTACAGGTTGTCGATGCCGAGCCGGTCCTCGACCTTGGCCACGCCGCGCTCGGTGACCGCGATGGTCCGCTTGGCGTAGTCGACCTCGTAGTCGCCCTCGCCGTCCTTGCCGGGCTGGAGCCGGGCCACCACCGCGGCGAACTCGCCGTACCAGCGGGCGGAGTGCTCGGCCGGGCCGGAGATGATCAGCGGGGTCCGGGCCTCGTCGATCAGGATCGAGTCGACCTCGTCGACCACCGCGAAGTTGTGCCCGCGCTGGACCAGCTCCTCCCGCGACCAGGCCATGTTGTCGCGCAGGTAGTCGAAGCCGAACTCGTTGTTGGTGCCGTAGGTGATGTCGCACTCGTACGCGGCCCGGTGCTCGCTGGCCGGCCGGTTGGGCAGCACCACGCCGACGGTGAGGCCGAGGAACTCGTGCACCCGGCCCATCCAGGCGGCGTCGCGCTGGGCCAGGTAGTCGTTGACCGTGACCACGTGCACGCCCTCGCCGGAGAGCGCGTTCAGGTAGACCGGCATGACCGAGGTCAGGGTCTTGCCCTCACCGGTCTTCATCTCGGCGATGTTGCCGAAGTGCAGCGCCGCGCCGCCCATCACCTGGACGTCGTACGGGCGCTGGCCGAGCACCCGGGCGGCCGCCTCGCGGCACACCGCGAAGGCCTCGGGCAGCAGGTCGTCGAGGGTCTCGCCGTCGGCCAGCCGCTCCTTGAACTGCACGGTCATGTCGCGCAGTTCCTCGTCGGTGAGGTTGACGTAGTCGTCCTCGATCGAGTTGACGGCGGCGGCGATGGCCTTGAGCCGGCGCACCATACGGCCCTCGCCCGCGCGGAGGACCTTTTCCAGAATCGACACGGATCAACGCTCCCCTAGACAGTCTCGAACCATCGTAGGCGCTCCATCGGGGCGATGGTCACTGGTGGCGGCGGTCCGGCCCGGCGAAAACGACATAACACGCAGCCGATCCGCCGGTGCCGCGATTATCCGTTACGCCGTCCGCGAACGATCCGGCACGATGACCCGGTGGAACCCGTGGAGATCACCGAAGACGGCCTGGTGCTGCGCCCGTGGCAGGCCACCGACGCCGACGCCGTGCACCGGGCTTGCCAGGATCCGGACATCCAGCGCTGGACCACCGTACCGCGGCCGTACCGGCCCGAACACGCCCGCGCGTTCGTCACCGAGGTGGCCCCGGGCGACTGGGCGGCCGGCCGGGGCGCCCCGTTCGCGGTCTGCGACGCGGCCACCGGCGAGCTGCTCGGCTCGTGCGGGCTGGTCTCCATCGACACCGGCCTGGGCTCCGGCGAGATCGGCTACTGGGTCGCCCCCTGGGCCCGCGGCCGCGGGGTCACCGTCCGGGCCGCCCGGGCGGTTGCCCGGTGGGCCTTCGACAGCCTCAAGCTGCGCCGGCTGATCTGGCAGGCCGAGGTCGGCAACCACGCGTCCCGGCTGGTGGCGCTGCGCGCCGGGTTCCGCGTCGAGGGGCGGCTCCGGCTGGCCGACCCGGCGCCGGAGGGCGGCAACCAGGGCTGGATCGGCTCGCTGCTGCCCGGCGAGGTGCCGGCCGCCGGCAGCACCGGCCCCGCCGGACCGGGCACCCTGGAGGCCCGGCGGGCCGCTGTCTTCGGCCGCCCACAGCCGGTCCTCTTCGCCACCGCCGGCGCCACCGAGCTGCGGCTGCGCCCGCTGGAGGAGCGCGACCTGGACGCGATCGTGGCCACCTGCCAGGACCCGGAGACGGTCCGCTGGACCACCGTGCCCGACCCGTACCAGCGCGAGCACGCCGAGGGGTTCCGCCGGGACGTCGCCGAGGCGGCCTGGGCGGGTGGCACCGGGGCGACGTACGCGATCGCCGACGCCGACGACCGGTACGCCGGTTCGATCGACCTGCGGATCTCGCCGGCCGACCCGCTGGTCGCCGACGTCGGCTTCATGACCGCGCCGCACGCCCGGGGCCGGGGCTACCAGCCGGCCGCGCTCGCCGCGCTCTGCGCCTGGGGCTTCGCCACGCTCGGCCTGGCCCGGATCGAGTGGCGGGCCAACGTGGGCAACACCGGCTCCCGCCGGGTCGCCGAGAAGGCCGGCTTCACCTTCGAGGGCACCGCCCGCGGCGGGGTCAACCACCGCGGCGAGCGGCAGGACGTGTGGGTCGCCGGGCTGCTCGCCGAGGACCTGACGTGACGCCGAAGGTCATCGAGGCGTACGGGGTGCGGTTGCGGGAGAACCGCGCGGACGACGTCGCCGACACCGCCGCCGCCTGCGCCGACCCGTTGATCCAGCGCTTCCTCTCCGGCCTGCCGTCGCCGTACACCGAGGCGGACGCCCGGTGGTGGGTCACCGAGGGGGCGCCCGCGGCCTGGGCCAGCGGCGGGGCCGCCTACGTGGTGGCGGACCCGGATACCGACCGGCTGCTCGGCGCGGTCGGGCTGAGCCACCCGGTGCCCTACCGGAGCGAGGCCGAGATCGGCTACTGGGTGGCGCCGTGGGCGCGCGGGCGGGGCGTGGCCACCGCGGCGACCCGGGCGCTGGCGGAGCACGCGTTCGCCACCGGGACCGCCCGGCTGGAACTGTTCACCCACGAGGAGAACACCGTCAGCCAGCGGGTCGCGCTGGCCGCCGGCTTCCGCCCCGAGGGCGTACGCCGGGACGCCAGCCCGGTCCGCGGCGGCGGCCGGCACGACCTGCTCGCCTGGGTACGCCTCGCCGGCGACCCGCCCGGACCGGCCCCGCGCCCGCTGCCCGACCTGCCCGACGGCCGGCTCACCGACGGCGTGGTGACCCTGCGCCGGCTGGCCCCGGACGACGCGGACCTGATGTTCCGGCTGCACACGCTGCCGGAGGTGGTGGCGAACCAGGCACCACCGGTGCCGCCCGCCCGGGACGCGATCGAGCGGCGCTGCCGGCTGGCCGAGAGCGGCTGGCTGACCGGCGCCATCGCGCGGCTGCTGATCGTCGACGCGGCCACCGGCGAGCCGCTCGGCAGTTGCGGGCTGTCGTACACCGACCTGCCGGCGGGCGAGGCGAGCCTCGGCTACGCGCTGCTGCCGGTGGCGCGCGGCCGTGGTCTCGCCACCCGGGCGGTCCGGCTGCTCGCCGGCTGGGCGTTCGGGCCGGTCGGGATCGCCCGGCTGACCGCCGGCACCATGCCCGACAACATCGCCTCGCACCGGGTGCTGGAGAAGGTCGGCTTCCGCCGCGAGGGGCTGCTCCGCGGGCGGCTGCCCGGGCTGGCCGGGACGCGGATCGACGACCTGGTCTTCGGCCTGCTGCCGGACGAACTGCGCTGACCCGCACGGTCGCCGGTGGCGCACCCGACCCGCGAGGCCGTCCGGGTGGCCGGTCGTGGTGGCGGTCGGTGCCGCCACCACGACGGCGCTCGACCCGTCAGATGGCCAGCGAGATGATCCCGTAGTCGTAGGCGTGCCGACGGTAGACGACGCTCGGCCGGCCGGACTCCTTGTCCTGGAACAGGTAGAAGTCGTGGCCGACGAGTTCCATCTGGAACAGCGCGTCGTCGACGGTCATCGGCTCGGCGGGGTGCACCTTCTCCCGCGCGATGTGCCAGGGCTGGTCGTCGTACTCGTCCTCGGCGTCGACCCGTTCCGCGACCGCGGTGGCGGTGGCCGCGCTGGCGCCGTTCACCGGCGCCGACAGCGGCGGCGCGTCGAGGTCCGCCACGGGCAGGCCGGCGGTGGCTGCGGCCACGGAGAGCGGCGCGTGCCGGCCCCGGTGGACGCGGCGGCGGTCGGCCGCCCGGCGCAACCGGGTGTCGAGCTTGGCGATCGCCGCGTCGAGCGCGCTGTAGAAGTCGTTCGTGCAGGCCTCGGCCCGGATCACCGGGCCACGCGAGACGCAGGTTATCTCCACTCGCTGGCAGTGGTCCGCCTGACGCGGGTTGCGCTCGTGGAACAGCTCCACATCGACCCGAATGAGTTTGTGATCGTAGCGTTCGATCTTCGCGAGTTTCTCCGCGACGTGCACCCGGTAATGGTCGGGAACTTCGACGTTCCGGCCCTTGACCACGATGTCCACGTGACCTCCTTGCTCGGATGGTCGTTCGATCCGGCATCCGGTCGCACGCCCCGGGGAGGCCCCACTCGGCGTCGACCGGTCGATACGGCTACGCCTCCTTTCACCGCCGGGGGCGGGTGGGAATGACCTCCTACCCCCGACAGCCAAACGCTAACTCCTGTTCAGGGCACAGTCACCCCTGGTTGCCGAGACGGCTCAGAAATTTTCACAGCTCGTACACCATCGGGTGAAACGGAAACACGAAGGGTTACGACTGTTGCCGTTTCTCGGTCGCCGCGAGCACCGCCGCTACCGTGGGTGACCGGCCGGACGCGGCCAGCGCCCGGCTCACCGCGGCGATCGTCGCGCCGGTGGTGACGATGTCGTCCAGCACCACCACCGCGGCGCCCGGCGGCACCGGTGCCACCCGGCCGCGCAGCCGGAACGCCGATTCGGCCGCCGCCGCCCGGCCCGCGCTGTCCAGCGTCACCGAGTCCGGGCGGGGCAGGGCGCGCAGCGGGCGGGAGACCCGCACCGGCCAGCCGGCCCGCCGCAGCCGGTGCGCGCAGTGCCGGGCCAGCCGGTCGAGGTGGTCGCCGTAGCGGGCCCGGGCCGCCGCCGCGGTGTCCGGCACCGGCACCAGCGTCACCGGGCGCGCCCCGCCGAGCGCGGTCGCCACCACCTCGGCGAGCAGTCCGCCCAGCGGCCGGGCCAGCCCGTGCCGGCCGTGCTCCTTGTACGCCAGCAGCGTCTCCCGCAGCGGCCCGGCGTACGGGCCGAGGGCGACGCAGGGCGGCAGGCCCGCCGGGGCGGGCGTGGGCCGCGCCGGGCGGGGTCGCAGCGCCTGCAACAGCCCGGCGCACTCCGGGCACACCCCGTGCCGCAGGCCGGGCCGGTGTGCCCGGCAGCCCGCGCAGTCGGCGGGCAGCACCAGGTCGGCGAGGTCCGCCCAGAGCGCGCCGACGTCCCGCACCGGGATCAGAAGAGGAAGAAGGGCGCGGTCGGGTTGCCGGACCGGTCGCCGGTCGGCTCCGGGCTGACGTTGAGCACCTGATCCGACTGGATCCGCGACGACCCGCTGTAGGACACCCCGTTGGCCTCGTACATCACCGCGCTGGGCTGCGGTGCCGCCGGGTTGACCGGGTACGCCGCCAGGTGGGTCACCTTGGCGCCCAGCTTCTCCTGCAGCGGGGTCTGCCGGGCGCCGTCGATGCTGACGTCGTAGACCGCCGGTCGGTCGGCCGAACCGCCCACCACCAGCCGGTCCTCACCGGCCCAGTCGACCGCCGAGAGCGCGGTCAGCGAGGTGAACACCTTCCGCGTCGGCCCGACGGTGACGCTGTCGTCGTCCAGGTCGACGGCGGCCACGTAGAGCCCGCCGCCGACGATGAGCGCGATCCGCTGGCCGTCCAGCGACGCCGCCACGGCGGTGACCGCCCCGGTCACGCCGTTGAGCTGCACCCTGCTCATCCGCACGTCCCGGTCGACCTCGAAGAGGTGGAGGTTCCCGTCGGCCACCACCAGCCCGCGCGGCTTCAGCGGGTCGAGCGTACGCAGCCAGACCGGCCGGCCCATCGCGTTGTGCGCGGGCCCCTTACGCAGGTCGGTCAGCGGGGCGGTGCCGCTGCCGACGGCCAGCCGCTGCCGCTTGTCCGAACCGGTGACCACCAGCGCGGCCAGCGTCCGGTCGTGGATCCGGTCGAAGTTGGCCGACAGCACGTTGCGGTTGTCCTCCTCGGCCAGCGGCACGGTCCCGGGATCCCCCACCACCGCGAGCGGGTGCACCGCGCCGTCGTACACGCAGAACCGGTGCGGGTTCTGCGCCAGCTCGTAGACCGGGTTGGCCCGCCGCTGGCCGGCCAGGTCGACCACCCGGCGGGACTGGTTCTGCACCTTCAGTTCCACCTGGCCGTCGAGGTTCGGCAGCGACCAGGCGAGCTGGGTGGCGAACTGGTCCAGCCGCTCCTCGTCGTTGGCGGGCAGCGCCAGGTTGACCTCCCACCGGTCGGCGCTCCCGGTGGCGTTGTTGATCAGCTCGGTGCGGTCCGGCAGCGGGACGACCGCCGTGCGCAGCCAGTCGGACGGGCCGCCGATCAGCCACCGGACCACCTCGGTCACCTGCCGCTCCTCCGGCACCGCCTCGGGCAGGTAGCGCAGGTCGGGCACCAGTCGGGCGCGGTCGGAACTCCAGAAGTAGACCGAGGACTCCTTGTAGTACTGCGCCAGCGCCACGTCGCTGAGCAGCAGCACGTTCGGCGGGTCCTGCACGTACAGGCCGGCCTGCTCGACGTCGCCCTGCCCCGGGAGGGCCGCGCTGACCAGCTTGAACTCGTAACTCCGCTCGGTGGCCACCGGGGACACCAGCGTGCCGTTCGCCCGCAGCACGCCGACCTGCTGGACGTTGATGGTCACCTTCGTGCTGTCGACGTCGGGGGTGATCACCGGGTCGTCGGTCAGCCGCACCACGGTGAGGGTGATCTCGCTGCCCTGCCGCTCCTGGAGGCGGTGGTGCTGCCGCGGGTCGATGTACTCCTTCACCCGCTCGTACGCGCGGTCCGGCTCGCCCGCGGCGGCGGCCAGGAAGTTGTTCACGAACGTCTGCGCGTTGCTCCCGGCGGCCGCCCGGGTCGGCGGCTGCACACTGCCGCCGCTGACGGACCCGGCCTCGGCCGTGGTGACCCGGCGTTCCACCTCGACGTCGGTGCTGGCCGGGATGCCGCAGCCGGTCAACCCGAGGGCGAGCAGTGCGACGCCGGCGACGCCGGTCAACCGGGCCCGCCTCACGACCGCGCCTCCGCCCGCTCCCCGGCCGGCCCGTCACCGGCCGACGCCGGCGTGATCGCCAGCGTGCCCCCGGCGCCCGGGCCGATGGCCAGCAGCCCGCCGTCGCGCGGACCGCCGAACGGCAGGGCCGCGTCGGCCGGCACCAGCCGCAGCGGGGAGGTGGTGAGCCGGTCACCGGCGCGGGCCGGCAGGGTGAGCCGGAACTGGGCGCCCTGCCCCGGCGCGCCCCACGCCTCCAGCCAGCCGCCGTGCAGCCGGGCGTCCTCCAGGCTGATCGACAGCCCGAGCCCGGTACCGCCGGTCTGCCGCGCCCGGGACGGGTCGGCCCGCCAGAACCGGTTGAAGACCAGCTTCTCCTCGCCCGGCTTGAGCCCCACCCCGCGGTCGCGGACGGTGATCGCCACCGCTGTCTCGTCCGCGCCCAGGGTGATCACCACCGGCTTGCCCTCGCCGTGCTCGACGGCGTTGCCGACCAGGTTGCGCAGCACCCGCTCGACCCGGCGCGGATCCACCTCGGCGATCACCGGGGCGGTCGGCACGTCCAGCTCGATGGCCACCCCGACCCGCTCGGCCAGCCCGGCCAGCCGGTCGGCGACCCGGTGCACCACCGGCACCAGGTCGGTCGGCTCGGCATCGAGCATGGCGAAGCCGGCGTCGAAGCGGCTGATCTCCAGCAGGTCGGTGAGCAGTTCCTCGAACCGGTCCAGCTCGGCCTGGAGCAGCTCGGCGCTGCGGGCGACCGCCGGGTCGAACTCGTCGCGCTCCGCGAAGATCAGGTCGGCCGCCATCCGGACCGTGGTCAGCGGCGTGCGCAGCTCGTGTGACACGTCCGAGGTGAAGCGGCGCTGCAACCGGGACATCTCCTCCAGCCGGAGGATCTGCCGTTGCAGGTTCGTGGCCATCTGGTTGAAGGAGGCGGCGAGCAGCGCCAGGTCGTCCTCGCCGTTGACCGCCATCCGCTGGTCGAGCAGCCCGGCGGAGAGCCGCTGCGCGGTCCGGGCAGCCACCCGGACCGGGGTCACCACCAGCCGGGTGACCAGCGCGGCCAGCAGCCCGAGCAGCAGCACCAGGGCGACCCCGGTGGCCGCCACGGTGGTCCGGGCGTCGGCGGCGGCGGCGTCCTGCCGGGCCAGCGGTACGAAGTAGTAGATCTCGATCTGGCCGAAGTCGGTCGGCACCGGCGAGCCGTACACCAGGTACTTCGTGCGCTCGCCGGTGAGCGTGCCGGTGCGGATCTGCTTGGCCACGTTGCCGTCGCCGACGGCGGCCCGCAGCTCCGGGCTGATCAGCGGCCGGACGTCGATCGCCGGCGAGCTGCGGGTCTGCAGGATGCCGGGGTGGTCGTCGGCGGTGATCGCCACCACCACACCGCTGGTCTGCTGCGGGTCACCGCCGGCCAGGTAGTTGACGGTGCCCTCGATGGTGTTCTGGAGCTGGGCCTCCTGCGGCTGGCTGAAGAGCGAGACCTGCTTGGCGGTGTAGTCCGCCCCGCTGGTCAGCCGCAGCCGCGCGTCGGTGACCGCGTTCTCCAGCAGGATGTCGGTGATCTTGTTGGCGATCACGTACGCGAACCCGCCCACCAGCAGGCTGGAGGCCACCAGGGTGATGGTCACCACCCGCAGCTGCAACGAGCGCCGCCAGGTCTGGTGCAGCCCGGCGAGCAGCCGGGCACCGCGGGCGGCGAGCCCACGCCACAGCTCCCACGCGGCGCCACGGCGGCGGGGAGCTGCTGACGGGGAGTCCTGGACCGGGGAGGTGACCACAGTAGGACCAGGCTATCCGGTCCCCGCCTTGTAGCCCACGCCGCGAACCGTGAGGATGATTTCCGGCCGCTCGGGATCCGGCTCGATCTTGGCACGCAGCCGCTGCACGTGCACGTTGACCAGCCGGGTGTCCGCCGCGTGCCGGTAGCCCCAGACCTGCTCCAGCAGCACCTCGCGGGTGAACACCTGGCGCGGCTTGCGGGCCAGCGCGACCAGCAGGTCGAACTCCAGCGGGGTGAGCTTCACCTCCTCGCCGTTGCGGCTCACCGTGTGCGCCGGGACGTCGATGGTGATCTGGTTGCCGGGCGGCCCGATGGTCAGCATCTCCGGGGCGACGTCCTCGCCGCGGCGCAGCCGGGCTCGCATCCGGGCGACCAGTTCCTTGGGCTTGAACGGCTTGACCACGTAGTCGTCGGCGCCGGACTCCAGGCCGAGGACCACGTCGACGGTGTCGCTCTTGGCGGTCAGCATGACGATCGGAACGCCCGATTCGGCGCGGATCGACCGTGCGACGTCAATACCACTCATACCGGGCAGCATCAGGTCGAGCAGCACGATGTCTGGCCGATTGTCGCGGAAGGCGGCCAAGGCCCGCTCCCCGTCGGCCACGAACGAGGGCAGGAAACCCTCGCTGCGCAGGACGATGCCGAGCATCTCGGCGAGCGCTGGGTCGTCGTCGACCACCAGTACCCGGGCTCTCATGGGATTAATTTTCCATCCCCGTTCAGTTCGGTGGGATCCACGTCACCCGGCACGGTACTGCCGCGGGACGCCGTCGCCCAGCAACCGGCCCCCGGACGACACCGCCCGGCGTGCGGGTCCACCTCGGCGGACCGCGCGTGACACCATGATCCCCGCGTGCGCCCTCACGCGCCACCACCGTTCGTCCCGTCAGGAGTACGCGTGCCCGACGCCGGCCCGACCGCCGTGCTCCCGCGTCGTCCGCTCACCGTCGGTGAGCTGCTCGACTCGGCGGTCCTGCTGCTGCGCGACCACGCCCGGGTGCTGGTCCCGGTCGCCGCGCTGCTGGCCGCCGGCGAGCAGTTGCTGCTCCTGCCGGTACGCCTGGCGGCCGGCACCGACCAGCCCGTCTGGTTCGCCGAGTTCGGCCGGTTCGGCTGGTACTGGCTGCTGCTGGTCATCGGCGCGGCGACCGAGGCGATGATCATCATGGTGCTCGGCAATCCCGCCGCGCGGGCCGCCGGGGCGGCGCTGCTCGGCCGCCGGGCCGGCGCCCGGGAACTGCTCCGGCCCGCCGGGGCGCGTTGGGGAGCGACCCTGCTCCTGGTGCCGGTGGTCGGGGCGGTGATGACCACCGCCGCCCTGCTCGGGCCCACCTGGCTCATCGGTTTCGCCCTGCTCGGCGCGGTGACCCCGGCGCTGGTCGTGGACCGGGTCCACCCGCTGCGCGCCCCGCTGCGCTCGGCCACGCTGGCGGTCCGCGCCGGGGGCCGGGCCGGCGCCGTCCGGCTGCTCGGCTACCTCGCCTGGTGGCTGGTCCGGGTCGGCCTCGGGGTGGGCGTCTACTACGGGCTGGACGGGCTCGACCTGCTGCCCGAGACGTGGCAGATCCCGGTCTCGCTGCTCATCTGGGCGGGCGTGAACAGCGTCGCGTATCCGGCCATCGCCTGCCTGGACGCGGTGGTCCACCTGGAAACCCGGATCCGCACCGAGGGGCTGGACATCCTGCTCGCCCGGGCACCGGCCGGCACGCCGGACGCCGCGCTGCTGGCGGCCCTGCGATGAGTTTCAGCCGGTGGTGGACCGAGACCACCGCGTCCCTCGGCGACCGCGTACCGCTGCCGCTGGCCGCGCTGCTGCTGGTGCTCGCGGCGGCGACGGTCGCCGTCGCCTGGTACACCTACCCGGCCTGGGTGCCCCGCCGGTTGCCCCGGCTGCGCCGCCGGAAGGCACGCCGGGAGCGCCCGCGCCCGACGACCGCCGCCGCGCCGGCCGTGCCGGCCGCCCGGGAGCCGGCCGACGAGCCACCGGCCGCCGTCCACCTGTCCCTGGCCGACCGGCTGGCCGCCGAGGGCCGCTACGCCGAGGCGGTCCGCGAACGGCTGCGCGGGATGCTCCGCGAACTGGTCATCCGCCGGATGGTGCGGGTGCGCTCCGGAATGACCGTCACCGAGGTGATCGCCGCGGCGAGTGACCACCACCCGCCGGCCGGCCCGCCGCTACGCGCGGCCGGCGCGATCTTCTCCGAACTCTGGTACGCCGAGCGCCCCGCCACCGCCGAGCACGACCGCCGGATGCGGGAGTACGCCGGCGACCTGCACCGGGCGCTGGCCGAGCCGGCCGAGCGGGAGGACCGGCCGTGACCGCGACCACGACGACGACCGGTGCGCGGACCGGGGCCACGACGACCGCCAAAGGGCGCGGCGGGCGGCGTCGGCGTCGGCGGTGGCACCGGATCGCGATCCCGCTCGGGCTGGCCGCGCTGCTGCTCACCACCACCCTGGTCACCCACGCCGTCGACCAGCCCGATCCGGACGCCGGCTTCCTCTCCCCGGTGGCGACCGGCGAGCACGGGGGCAGCCGGCTCACCGCCGCGCTGCGGGAACGCGGGGTCGACGTGCAGCGGGAGACCACCACCCCGGCGGCGCTGGCGGCCGTCCGGTCCGCGCCGGCCACGCTCTTCGTCCCCGCGCCGGCGCTGCTGCGCCGGGAAACCGTCCGGGCGCTGGACCGGCTGCCGGCCCGGACCCGGCTGGTCCTGGTCGACCCGGCCCGCCCGGTGCTGATCTCCGCCGGGCTGCCGCTGCTGCCCGGCGAGCGTCGCTGGGCGGCGCAGGCGCTCGGCCCGGCGGCCGGCGGGCTGCCCTGCCAGCTGCCCGAGCTGGCCGGGGTCGGCACGGCGGCCGTCGGCCTGCAGCGCTACACCGCCGGCGGCTACCGCCCGGACCAGGTCCAGTTCTGCTTCGCCGGCGCGCTGGCCCGGGTGCCCGGGGCGGTCGAGCAGGTGGCGGTCGGTGCCAGCGACCCGTTCCGCAACGACCGGATCGCCGAGTGGGACAACCTCGCCTTCGCCACCGGTCTGCTCGGGGTCACCGGCCGGGTGGTCTGGCTCGACCTGGCCGAGGCCGAGCCGCCGCCGGCCACCGGCACCGGCCGCCCGTCCCGGGCGCCCGCCACCGAGGGCGACCCGGGCACCGGGACCGGCGACGGCAGCGGCGACGGGGACGGCACGGGCACCGGTGACGGCCGGGGCGGCCCCGGAGAACCCGGCTCGCCCGGCGGGCCGGGCGGGGGCGACCAGTCCGGCTCCGGTGACGGCGACAGCGACGCCGCCGGGCGGGAGGATCCGCCGAACCCGCTCTGGGCCGCCTTCCCGCCCTGGTTCTGGGCGTTGCTGGCCCAGCTCGCGCTGGCGGTGCTGTTCCTGGCGCTCTGGCGGGCCCGCCGGCTCGGCCCGCCGACGGCGGAGCCGCTGCCGGTGACCGTCCGCTCCGCCGAGACGGTCCTCGGCCGGGCCCGGCTCTACCAAAGCTCCGGGGCGCGCGAGGCAGCCGCCCGGACCCTGCGGGAGGCCGCCCTGACCCGGCTGCTTCCCCGGCTGAACCTGCCGGCGGACGCGGCGCCGGACCACGTCGCCGGCGCCGTCGCCGCCCGCACCGGCACCGACCCGGCCACGACCGAGGAGCTGCTGTACGGCGGCGCGCCGGAAACCGACCAGGACCTGCTGGAGCTGGCGCGCGCGCTGGACGGGGTGACCCGTACGGTGGCACCGCCGGCCTCCCCCGACGTGCCACTGCCGAACCGAACCGAAGGAGAACCGCGGTGACCCGACCCGCCGGAACCGCCGAGCCGCAGCTCGCCGACCCGGACGACGCCCGAGCCGCCCTGCACCGGCTGCGCGCCGAGGTGGCCAAGGCGGTCGTCGGGCAGGACGCGGTCGTCACCGGCCTGGTGATCGCCCTGCTCTGCCGCGGCCACGTGCTGCTGGAGGGGGTACCCGGGGTGGCCAAGACGCTGCTCATCCGCACCGTGGCCACCGCACTGGACCTGACCTCGAAGCGGGTGCAGTTCACCCCCGACCTGATGCCCGGCGACGTCACCGGGTCGCTGATCTTCGACCCGCACACCGCCGCGTTCACCTTCCGGGAGGGGCCGGTCTTCACCAACCTGCTGCTCGCCGACGAGATCAACCGGACGCCGCCGAAGACCCAGTCGGCGCTGCTGGAGGTGATGGAGGAGCGGCAGGTCTCGGTGGAGGGCGACCGGCGGCCACTGCCGGAGCCGTTCATCGTCGCCGCCACCCAGAACCCGATCGAGTACGAGGGCACCTACCCGCTGCCCGAGGCGCAGCTGGACCGGTTCCTGCTCAAGCTCACCGTGCCGCTGCCCAGCCGGGAGGAGGAGCTGGGCGTGCTGCGCGCGCACCACGCCGGCTTCGACCCCCGCGATCTGTCCGCCGCCGGCGTACGACCGGTGGCCGGGGCGGCCGACCTGGCCGCGGCGCGGGCGGCGGTGGGCCGGGTGCACGTGGCCGAGCCGCTGCTCGGTTACCTGGTCGACCTGTGCCGGGCCACCCGGGCCACCCCGGCGCTGGAGCTGGGCGCCTCCCCCCGGGGCGCGACCGCCCTGCTCGGCACCGCCAAGGCGTGGGCCTGGCTGGCCGGGCGGGACCACGTGGTGCCGGACGACGTCAAGGCGGTCGCCCGGCCCACCCTGCGGCACCGGCTGCGGCTGCGGCCGGAGGTCGAGCTGGAGGGCGTGAGCGTGGACGCGGTGCTGGACACGGTGCTGGCCACCGTGCCGACTCCGCGATGACCTGGCGGGCGGCGCTCCTGCTGGCGGCCGGTGCGCTGACCCTGCCGGCCTGGCCGTCGCCGCTCGCCGGGGTGCTGGTGATGACCGGTGCGGTGCTGCTCCTGGTCGTGTTGGACCGGGCGCTGGCGGCGCCGCCGAGCGCGGTGACCGCCACCCGGGACGGGGACCGCGCGGTCCGGCTCGGCGGCACCGCCACCGTCGTGCTGCACCTGGGCAACACCTCCGGCCGTACGCTGCGCGCCCAGGTCCGCGACGCCTGGGTGCCGTCGGCCGGCGCCCGGCCGGACGTCCCGCCGACCCGGCCGGTACGGGTGGAACCCGGCCGGTCCGTCGCGCTGCCCAGCCGGCTCACCCCCACCCGTCGCGGTGACCGGCCGGCGGTGGCGTTGACCGTCCGCTCCCTCGGTCCGCTGGGGCTCGGATTCCGGCAGCGCTCGGAGCGCCCGGCCACGCCGCCGTGGACGCTGCGCGTACTGCCCCGCTTCGACTCCCGCCGGCACCTGCCGGAGAAGCTGTCCCGGCTCCGGGTCATCGACGGCACCCAGGTCACCCGCGGCCGCGGCCAGGGCACCGAGTTCGACACCCTGCGCGAGTACGTGGTCGGCGACGACGTCCGCTCGATCGACTGGCGGGCCAGCGCCCGCCGGGCCGACGTGCTGGTGCGCACCTGGCGGCCGGAGCGGGACCGGCGGCTGGTCTGCGTGCTGGACACCGGCCGCACCTCGGCGATCCGGGTCGGTGACGAACCCCGGCTGGACACCGCGATCGACGCGGCGCTGCTGCTCACCGCCCTCGCCGCGCGCGCCGGTGACCGGGTCGACCTGCTCGCCGCCGACACCGCCGTACGGGCCACGGTGACCGGGACCGGGCGGCCGGCCCTGCTGCCCCGGCTGGTGCACGCGCTGGCCCCGCTGCAACCGGCGCTGGTGGAGACGGACTTCGACCTGATCGCTGGCGAGCTGTTGCGACGGCAGCGGCAGCGCAGCCTGGTGGTGCTCTTCACCGCGCTGGAGGCCGGTGCGCTGAGCTTGGGGCTGCTACCGGTGCTGCCCCGGCTGGCCGCCCGGCACCGGGTGCTGATCGCGGCGACCCACGACCCGGTGCTGACCGCGCTCACCACGGCCGTACCGGCCCGGCCCGGGGACGCCTACGCGGCGGCGGCCGGCTGGCGGGCGCTGGCCGAGCGGGACCGGATCCGCACCGCGCTGGCCCGGCACGGCGTCCTGGTCGTCGACGCCCCCGCGGGCCGCCTCGCCCCCACCCTCGCCGACACCTACCTCCGCCTCAAATCCCAAGCCCAACTCTGACCCGCTCCCCACTCACCCTCACCCCTGCCCACGGGTGGCCGGTTGATCATGAGGTTAGCGGTGGTCCTGGAGATCGAGAACGCCGCTAACCTCATGATCAACGGGGGTGGTGGCGCGGGGGCCGAGGATGAGGACGTACGCCAGGAAGGCCAGCCAGATGGCGGCGCCGGCGGCGACGCGGAAGGGAATCGGCACCGGCGCGGGGGTGATGAACGCCTCGATGACGGCGGAGACCGCGAAGAGCCCGACCAGCCCGACGGCGACCAGGATGGCCTCGCGACCCGCCCGGGCCACCGACTGCCCCCGGGTCAGCCCGGCCGGCGGCGAGATCCACGCCCAGCCGGTCCGCAGGCCGACGCCGGCAGCCACGAAGACCCCGGTCAGCTCCAGCAGCCCGTGCGGGGTGATCAGGCCGAAGAAGACGTCACCCCGGCCGTAGGAGACCATCACCCCACCGGTGACGCCGATGTTCAACGCGTTCTCCCACAGCAGGTAGAGCACCGGGACGATGAGCACCCCGGCGGCCAGGCAGCGGGCGGCCACCCAGGCGTTGTGCGTCCACAGCTGGACCGCGAACGTCGGCGCGGAGTACTCGGTGTAGTAGTCGGCGAAGCCGGAGTCCACCAGTTCGGCGGCCGCCTGCTCGCCGATGAACGCCGCCGCGGTGTCCGGGTTGCCCGCCACGAACCAGATCAGGAAGAAGCTGAGCAGGGTGAACCCGGTCGCCACGCCGCACCACCACGGCCAGGCCCGGTAGACCGCGCCGGGGAAGCCGCTCAGCAGGAAGCGGCCCACCACCGCCCACGACGGCCGGGGCCGCCCGGTGAGCCGGGCCCGGGCCCGGAGCACCACCTGGGAGAGCTGACCGACCAGCGCCGGGTCGGGCGAGCGGCTACGCAGCACCGAGAGTTGGGTGGCGGCCCGCTGGTAGAGCACGACCAACTCGTCGATCTCGTCGGCGTCCAACCGCCGCCGACCGGTCAGCACCTCGAGCCGACGCCACTCCCCGCCGTGCTCCGCGACGTACGCGTCGAGATCCACCGCCCACCCCCGTTCGCGGATCATAGTGTTCACTGTCGGGGTGAGCGCGCAACCACGACCGCCGGCCCCGGGCTGGGGTGACGCCGGGCTGGTCAGCGGAGAGGCCGTGGCACTGGACGTGCGGGTCGCCCGGATCGGCTCCCGCGCGCTGGCACTGCTGCTCGACGTGCTGACCCAGCTGCTGCTCGCGATGGCCCTGGCCATGCTGGTCGGCATCGTGCTCGCGGCGCTGCCGATGCGCGTGGTGGACGCGGCGCTGAGCAACGCGTTCGGCACCATCGCGCTGGTCGCCGTGCTGGTCGGCTACCCGGTGCTGTTCGAACGGTTCAACCACGGCCGGACGCCCGGCAAGATGGCCGTCGGCCTGCGGGTGGTCAGCGCCGACGGCGCCCCGGTGGGGGTCCGGCAGTCGCTGACCCGCGCGCTGGTCGGCGTCGCGGTGGAGTGGCCCGGCCTGGTGCTGCCACTGCTGAGCTGGGTGGCCGGCGTGACGGTGATGCTGACCGACAAGCACGGCCGGCGGCTGGGTGACCTGGTGGCCGGCACGATGGTGGTGCACACCCGGTCGGCGACCATCTGGCGACCGGTGCCGACCTCGGTGCCGGCGCTGGTCGGCTGGGCGTACACGCTGGACCTGAGCCGGCTGGACGACGGCCTGGCACTGGCCGCGCGGCAGTACCTGGCCCGGGTGCACCAACTGGCCGAGCCGGCGCGGGACCGGCTGGCCCGCGGCCTGTGGGCCGAGATGGCGGCGGTGATCACCCCGCCCCCGCCGCCCGGCCTGCCCGCGACGGTCTACCTGGCGGCGGTGCTCGGTGAGCGGCACCGCCGGGCGCGGCTGCGGTTGGCCCGGGGACGCGCGGTCACCGCGGCGCTCTGGCCGGAGCTGCTGCCCGGGCCGGCCACCCCACCGGCCGACCCGGCATCCGCCGCGCCCTCGCCGGCCGCCGCGCTGCCGCCGGCCGCCGAGCCCTCGTCGTTCGTCCGGCCGGCGGTGCCCGGCGAGTCGCCGACGGCCGTGCCGGCGCAGGCCGGCCCGCCCACGCTGCGGCCGGCGACGCTGCCCGACAACCGCCGGTGACCGTCGTCGTTCCGGCGCGCGGCCTCCCCGGCCTCGGCTAACGCGGCGCAGGGTCCGCCCGCACGGGCCGGTTGTTGTGTGTGGCAGTATCCGGCCTGCCGTTTCCTCTCATGTAGCTGAAGTGAGTACATGATTGGATGTCCTACCTTGCGGTGGGACGGTCCCGGTCTTGCCCACCGTGGCGGTGCCGGGTAGACGCTTCACGGCCACCGGCCCCGGGTGCGGGGTCTTACGGTCGGCTCCACGTCCGTTTAGCGTCTCCGAGCCACTCCCGGCGACGGTGGCCGCCAGAGCGGCCAGATTGCGTGCGGCGTTGACGTCCCGGTCCAGGACGAGGCCGCAGGTGGTGCAGGTGAAGGTGCGTTCGGACAGGGCCAGCTTGGTTTTCACTGTGCCGCAGCCCGAGCAAGTCTTGGACGAGGGATACCAGCGGTCGGCCACCAGCAGGCGGCCGCCGTACCACCGGGTCTTGTAGGTCAGTTGCCGGCGGATCTCGGCAAAACCGGCGTCGCTGATGCGCCGCGCTAGCCTGCGGTTGCGCAGCATGCCGGCGACGTTGAGGTCTTCCACCACGATCGTGCCGTAGCCGGTGGCGAGGGTGGTGGTGAGCTTGTGCAGGCCATCGCGGCGCAGGTTCGCCACCCGGGCATGCGCCCGGCCCAGAACTGTTTGGTTGCGACACCACCGCTTCGAGGCATCGCGCCGGGTGCGTCGGTCGGGGCCGACCTTGCGGGACAACCCACGGCTGATCCGGCGTAGCTTCCCAATGGCCGTATCGAGGTGTCCCGGGTTCGGCACCACGTCGCCGGTGGACAGCACGGCTAGGTGTTGCAACCCAAGGTCGACGCCGACTGCCGCATCCGGACACGCGGGTGTGCACTTGGCGCGCTCGACCTCGCAGGTGAACGAGACGTACCACCGGCCGCCGTCACGACGCACCGTGGCGGACAGAATCCGGGCGGTCCCGGCCTCTACCCGGCGGGCCAGCTTGCGCGCCGACTCGTGCAGCTTCAAGCGGCCCAGGCGGGGCAGAGTGACGTGCTTACGGTCGGGTTCGATGCGGATGGTGCCGGTGGTGAACCGCACCGCAGGTGTCGAACGGTGGCGGGACTTGAACCGGGGGAAACCGACCGGCCGGCCGGCCCGCTTACCCGAGCGGGAGTCGGCCCAGTTCCTCAACCCACGGGCGAGGGCGTCCAGACCGGTGTTGTACGCCTCCTTCGAGTAATCCCGCCACCACGGCGCCACCACAGGCTTCGCCACATTCCACGCCCGACGCAACGCCGGCAAAGACCAACTGATCGTAGCGGTGAGCTGACCTTCGGGGATGCCGTAGCTGCGTTCGGCAGCTCGCTGATCCATCACTGCCTTGATCCGCTTCAGTCCCCAGTTGTACGCCTTGCGGGCAGCACCCGCATGGCCCACCAACGCCCGCTCCTGGACCGGGGACAGATAGAGGGCGAACCGGTACGACTGGATGACGCTCGGCCGATCCCGGTGCCCCATGCCGGGCACACTAACCATCCGGTACGACATTCACCCGCTCCAGCCACGCCCCACTGCACCACGTCGCCAGACACCCGATCTACACCCCGCCACGACGCACCACCCACGCCGACACCACTCTCTAAGAGTCACCAACGCATACGTGCACCTAATTGACCGGCAATAGTCGACAACCCCTATCGCAGACAGGACCACCCGTGGCCGACGACCTGTTCACCCCCACCATCGCCCCGACGGCGTACGAACCGAAGCGCCCGCCGTGGCGTCCCCAGTCGCTGCTCTTCCCCGCCGTCTTCGGCGGCCCGACCGCGGTCACCCTGCTCGCCCTGGTCAACGCCGCCCGGTTGGGCCTGCCCCGGCGGGCCGGGCTGGCGGTGGCCGGCGCCGGGCTGGCCGCCCTGGTCGCCCGGACCGGGATCACCCTGGCGGTCTTCGCCGGGGAGGCGAACCGACCCGTCCGGCTGATCGGGGCGCTGGCCGGCGCCCTGGTCTGGCTGGTCGTCTCGGCCACCCAGAAGGGCCGGTTCCGGGCTTACCAGCTGCGCGGCGGCGACCCGGCGTCGCTCTGGCTGCCGGGCATCGCGGCGGTGCTGCTGCTCGGCGGCGCCGAGGCCCTGCTGATCGCCCTACTGGCCGCCGCCGCATGAGCGCCCCCGACACCGCGTTCGTCCGGGCCGCCCAGCTGCTGGAACTGAACCGGGCCGAGCAGGCCTTGGCCGAGCTGAGCCGGCTGCCGGCCGCGCTGGCCAGCAACGTTGCCGCGTTCCGGCTGCGCGCCGCCGCGCTGTCCGAACTGGACCGCTGGGCGGAGGTCGCGACGGTCGCCCGGCAGGGCCTCGCCGAGACCGGCCCGGACGCGGAGCTGCTCGGCCGGCTCGGTCTCGCCCTGCGCCACCTCGACGAGTACGCCCCGGCCGAGCGGGCGCTGCTCGACGGGCTGGCGATCGAGCCGCAGAACCCGTGGCTGCTCTGCCAGTACGCCGACCTGTGCAGCGCGGTGGGGCAGACCGACAAGGCGGAGCGGCTGCTCGCCCGGGCCGCCGCGCTGGCCCCGGAGGCGCCGCCGGTGTTCGCCTCCCGCTTCCAGCTGGCGTACGCCCGGGGCGATGACCGGGAGGCCGAGCGGGTGGCCCGGGAGTTCCTCGGCGCCTGGCCCGGCCACCCGGTGGCGCTCGCGCTGCACGGGGCCGCGGCCGCCCAGCGGGGCCGGGTGGACGCGGCGCACCGGTCGTTCGGCCAGGCGGTGGCGCACGACCCGACCGACGCCGACTACGCCGACGCCGCCTGGGAGTCCCGGGTGTACACCCACCCGCTGCTGCTGCCGCTGCGCCCGCTCTACCGGCTCGGCATCCTGCGTACCTGGCTGATCGCGGTAGGCGTGATCGTGCTGCTCAACCTGGCCGGGCTGGACCTGCTCGCCGGGCTGTTCGGGCTGGCCTGGCTGCTGTTCTGCGTCTGGTCGTGGATCGCCCCGGCGCTGGTGCGGCGGCTGGTGCGCGGCCGGTGGCGGGCGTGAGAGCGTTCGGGCCGTGGCTCGCGGTGCTGGCCGTGGTGCTGCTGCTCAGCGCGCTGCGGCTGCGGATGCTCGCCACCGTCGTCTCGCTGGCCTGGCTCGCCTGGTGCGTGTGGACGTGGGTCCGGCCGACCCGCCGCGGCCCCCGCTGACCAGCCGGGCACGGACGGGCACCACGGCGTCGAGCCGGGCAGGTGCGGGTCGAGCCGGGCGCGCACGGGCACCACGGGATCGAGCCGGGCCCTCGGCATGGGACCGAGCCCAGCGGCCGGCCGGAACGACGAACCGGGCCGGCCGCGGATGCGGCCGGCCCGGTCGTCGAACGCGTCGGATCAGTAGCGGTAGTGCTCCGGCTTGAACGGGCCCTCCACGGAGACGCCGAGGTAGGCGGCCTGTTCCTTGGTGAGCTGGGTCAGCTTGGCGCCGAGGGCGTCCAGGTGCAGGCGGGCGACCTTCTCGTCGAGGTGCTTGGGCAGCACGTACACGCCGATCGGGTACTCGT
>NZ_QGSW01000290.1:0-25856 GCF_003176715.1 Micromonospora sp. S4605 | reverse complement strand
CGGTAGGGTGGTGGGGGGGTGGGTGGCGAGGGTGTCCAGGAGGGTGGTGCGGGAGGTGCGGGCGGCCGTCGGGTCCAGCTCGTGGGCGTACGCCAGGGTCGGGTCGACCAGTTGGACGGCGTGCACCAGCAGGTCGCCGGTGAGCAGCAGGCGCTCGTCCCCGCCGTCGAGCAGCACGCACTGGTGTCCGGGGGTGTGCCCGGGCGTCGGCAGCAGCCGTACGCCCGGAGCGATGGTGGCCTCGCCGTCGACCGCCCGGAGCTGGCCGGCGGCGCGCAACGGCGCGACCAGGCCGGCCGGCAGCCCCGGGTTGATCGACTCGATCGCGTCCAGCTCGGCCCGCTGGACGAGGTAGTCGGCGTTCGGGAAGTACGGCGTGCCCGGCGAACCGGTGACCGCCCAGCCGATGTGGTCGCTGTGCAGGTGGGTGAGCACCACGGTGCGGACGTCGGCCGGGTCGATGCCGGCGGCGGCCAGTTCGGCGGGGAGCCGGCCGGGCACCGGCGCCCAGCTGGCAGCGGGGGAGCCGGCCGGGCCGATGCCCGCGTCGACCAGGGTGACCGGCCCGTCCCCGACCCGGAGGGCGAAGCTGCGGAAGCGGAGCCACCACCGCCCGTCGGCGGTGACCGAGCCCGGGTCCAGCCGGTCGGCGGCGCGCCACTGCTCCGCCGTGGCGTGCGGGAACGCCTCCTCGCGGGGCTGGAAGAACGGCCCCTCGCCGTCGGTGAGCGCGGTGACCGTGATAGACCCGAGGGTGCGGTTCGGCGGCATCCGGCGATGGTGCCACCGATCCCGCTGGTCGGGCATCCCCGTTTTCCCGCGCCCGCATCCGGGCTGGTCAGCGCGCCGACGGAGGCCGGGTGGGGAACGCCAGCCGGTTCCAGTACGCTCGTACTGCTTGAGCACGTGTCCCCCGAGAGGAGCGCCGGCCGATGGCGAAGATCAAGGTAAACAACCCGGTCGTGGAGCTCGACGGCGACGAGATGACCCGGATCATCTGGAAGCAGATCCGGGAGCAGCTGATCCTGCCCTACCTCGACGTCGACCTGCACTACTACGACCTGTCGATCCAGCACCGCGACGAGACCGACGACCAGGTCACCGTCGACGCCGCCAACGCCATCAAGGAGCACGGCGTGGGCGTCAAGTGCGCGACGATCACCCCGGACGAGGCCCGGGTGGAGGAGTTCGGCCTCAAGAAGATGTGGCGGTCGCCGAACGGCACCATCCGCAACATCCTCGGCGGCGTCGTGTTCCGCGAGCCGATCATCATGTCCAACGTGCCGCGGCTGGTCCCCGGCTGGACCAAGCCGATCATCATCGGCCGGCACGCCCACGGCGACCAGTACAAGGCCACCGACTTCGTCGTCCCCGGCCCGGGCACGGTGACCATCACCTACACCCCGGCCGACGGCTCCGCCCCGATGGAGATGGAGGTCGCCAACTTCCCCGGCGGCGGCGTCGCCATGGGCATGTACAACTTCGACGAGTCGATCCGCGACTTCGCGCGCGCCTCGATGCGGTACGGCCTGGACCGGGGCTACCCGGTCTACCTGTCGACCAAGAACACCATCCTCAAGGCGTACGACGGCCGGTTCAAGGACATCTTCGCCGAGGTGTTCGAGAACGAGTTCAAGGCCGAGTTCGAGGCCGCCGGCATCAGCTACGAGCACCGGCTGATCGACGACATGGTCGCCGCCGCGCTCAAGTGGGAGGGCGGCTTCGTCTGGGCCTGCAAGAACTACGACGGTGACGTGCAGTCCGACACCGTCGCGCAGGGCTTCGGCTCGCTGGGCCTGATGACCTCGGTGCTGATGACCCCGGACGGCCGGACGGTCGAGGCCGAGGCCGCGCACGGCACGGTCACCCGGCACTACCGGCAGTACCAGAAGGGCGAGAAGACCTCGACCAACCCGATCGCGTCGATCTACGCCTGGACCCGTGGCCTCGCCCACCGGGGCAAGCTGGACGGCACGCCGGCGGTCACCGAGTTCGCCAACACGCTGGAGCAGGTCATCATCGACACCGTCGAGGGCGGCCAGATGACCAAGGACCTCGCGCTGCTCATCTCGCGGGACGCCCCGTGGCTGACCACCGACGAGTTCATGAACGCGCTCGACGAGAACCTGGCGCGCCGCCTCGCCGCCTGAGTCGTCGACCAGCACCACCCGGAAGCCCGCCGGCACCCGCCGGCGGGCTTCCGCCGTCCCTGGGGCGGTTGCTCGACGCCAGGTCGGCGCGGCTGGCGCGGTTCGGCGTGTCGCGAGGGCGACACGCACGCAGCGTCACCATCCTCGGCGCGCCTCGTTGACCTGGGTGGACGAGATGCCAGTCGCGTCCAGGAGGGTTGACGCGGTCGCCTCGCGGCAGCGTGCCGATCAGCCAGCCTTCCCGGCTGTCGTGCACAGCCAGCCGTCCCTTCCCTGCGGGGGGCCCTGTCCCGGGCCCCCCGCGCCCTGTCCGGACCCTCCGCTGGCGGCCAGGCCCGTCAGGTGGCGGCCAGGCCCGTCAGGCGGCGCGGAGCAGTTCGGCGGCCCGCTCCGGGGCGATGTCGTTGATGAACACACCCATCCCCGACTCCGAGCCGGCCAGGTACTTCAGCTTGTCCTTCGCCCGCCGGATGCTGAACAGCTGCAGGTGCAGGTGGCCCAGCTCGCGGTCGACCCGGACCGGGGCCTGGTGCCAGGCGGCGATGTAGGGCATCGGCAGGTCGAACAGCCCGTCGAACCGGCGCAGCAGGTCCAGGTAGAGCGGGCCGAACGCGTCCCGCTCCGCGTCGTCCAGCGCCGGGATGTCGGGCACCGGCCGGTGCGGGGCCACGTGCACCTCGAACGGCCAGCGGGCGGCCGCCGGGACGTACGCCGTCCAGTGCTCGTTGGCCGCGACCACCCGCTCGCCGGCAGCCCGCTCCGCGGCGAGCACGTCCGCGTAGAGGTTGCCACCGCCGGTGCGCTCGGCGTGCCGGCGGGCGGCCGCCAGCAGCGACCGGGTACGCGGCGTCACGAAGGGATACGCGTAGATCTGGCCGTGCGGGTGGTGCAGGGTGACGCCGATCTCCACGCCCCGGTTCTCGAAGCAGAACACCTGCTCGACCCCGGGCAGCTCACCCAGCGCGGTGGTCCGGTCGGCGAGCGCGTCCAACACGGTGCGGACCCGGCTCGGCGGCAGGCTGGCGAAGGAGGCGTCGTGGTCGGCCGTGAAGCAGACCACCTCGCAGCGCCCCAGCCCCGGACGGACCGGGGTGAACGGGGTGATCTCGCCGGGCTCGTCGGCCACCCGGCCGCTCAGCGACGGGAAGCGGTTCTCGAAGACCACCACGTCGTAGTCCGGCGCCGGGATCTCGGTGAGCCGGTCGCCGACGGACGGGTCCAGCGGGCACTCGTTCGCCGGGGGCAGGAACGTGCGGGTCTGCCGGTGCACGGCGACCGCCACCCACTCGTCGGTGAGCGGGTCGTGGCGCAGCTGCGAGGCGGCCGGGAGCGGAGGCAGTTCCCGGCGGTCCGGCTGGTCGCGGACCGCGTCGTCCCGCTCGTCGAAGTAGATCAGCTCGCGGCCGTCGGCCAGCCGGATCGCGGTGCGCTTCACTCCGCCACCTCTCCACTCGTCGGGGTGGTCGTCCGTGCCCCGCCCGTCCCGGAAACCATCACCAGCTCACCCACCCGCTCGCCGAGTACCCGGCGGGCGTCCGCCGGCAACCGGTCGTCGCTGACCAGCACGTGGGCGGCGGAGAGCTCGACGATGGAGGAGATGCCGACAGTGCCCCACTTGGTGTGGTCGGCCAGCACCACCAGCCGGTCCGCCGCCGCCACCAGGGCCCGGTCGGTCTCGGCCTCCATCAGGTTGGGGGTGGTGAAGCCGGCCCGCTCGCTGATCCCGTGCACCCCGAGGAAGAGCAGGTCCAGGTGCAGCGACCGGATCGCGGTCACGGCCAGCGGCCCGACCAGCGCGTCCGAGGGCGTACGCACCCCGCCGGTGAGCACCACCGTCTGGTCGGGGCGGCCACCGGCGTGCAGGATCTCGGCCACCGGCAGCGAGTTGGTCACCACGGTCAGGCCGGGCACGTCGACCAGCCGGCGGGCCAGCTCGGCGGTGGTGGTGCCGGCGGAGAGGGCGATCGCCGCGCCGGGCCGGACCAGTTCGGCGGCCCGGCCGGCGATGGCGGCCTTCTCCGGCAGCTGCCGCACCGACTTGGCCCGGAAGCCGGGTTCGTCGGTGGAGCCGGGGCCGGCCACGGTGGCCCCGCCGTGCACCTTGGCCAGCAGGCCGCGGTCGTGCAGCGCCTCCAGATCGCGCCGGATGGTCATGTCCGAGACGCCGAACTCGGCGGCCAGCTCGGTGACCCGGACCCCGCCGGTGCTCCGCACCCGGTCGAGGATGGCCGCCTGCCGCTGCTGGGCGAGCATCGCGCCGCACCTCCCGCGCCAGCCGCGCAGTCTCACGCGGTCGAACGTGTTCCAACAAGAATGAACACTAGCGCGTACGGCTCGACGGCGGGAAGGAACCCCGCGCGCAGGTGATCAGGTGGACTGCAGGCGGGGCTCGACCCAGCCCGTCTCGGTCAGGTGGTGCAGCACCGCCTGCACCGCCTCGTCGACGGTCAGCTCGGTGGTGTCGATGACCAGGTCGGCGTCGGTGGGCTCCTCGTACGGGTCGTCGACGCCGGTCATCCCGGTGAGCAGGCCGGCCCGGGCCCGCGCGTACAGGCCCTTGCGGTCGCGCTGCTCGCAGACCTCCAGCGGGGTGGCGACGTGCACCAGCAGGAAGCCCGCCCCGGCCGCCAGCGCCATCTCCCGGGCGGTCGCCCGCGCCTGCGCGTACGGGGCGATCGGGCAGCAGATGCCGACCCCCCGATGCCGGGCGATCTCGGCGGCGACCCAGCCGATCCGGCGTACGTTCAGGTCCCGGTCGGTCTTGCTGAAGCCCAGGCCGGCGGAGAGTTCCCGGCGCACCACGTCGCCGTCGAGCAGGCTGACCGTCCGGTCGCCCTGCTCGCGCAGCGCGTCGGCCAGGCCACGGGCGATGGTCGACTTGCCGGAGCCGGAGAGGCCGGTCAGGAAGACCACCAGGCCCCGGTACCGCCGGGGCGGCCGGGCCCGGGCCAGCTCCTTGGCGACCGCCGGCGGGGTGTGCCACTCCGGCAGCGGGAAGCCGCGGTCCAGCAGGTCGTCGATCTCGGCCTGGGTGAGCGCGAGCCGCCGGTTGCGCGGGGGGATGTCCTCCCGCCAGCGCCACTGCCCGTCCCGGTTGTCGTAGGCCAGCTCCCGCGGCACCAGCACCCGCAGCCCGGCCCCGGAGAGCATCTCGCCGGTGGAGAGCAGGTGGGTCACCCCGTACGCGGCGGAGACCCGGGCCCGCAGCAGCGCGTCGCTGATCTCGTCGCGGCGGCGGGACAGCGGCACCGCCACCAGCGTGGCCGGTGGCATCCGGTCGCGGGCGGCGAAGATGCTGCGCACCAGCGCCTCCGGTGGCAGCCCGCCGGTGCCGTCCTCGCCGACCGGGATCATCACCAGCAGGTGCGCGGCCAGGGTGCGGGCGGCGTGCGCGATCTGGGCCAGCTGCGGCCGGTGCAGCGGCCGGTCGGCCACCACCCCGAGCACCCGCCCCGGGGGCAGCAGCGCGCGGACCTCCTCCGGGGTGCGGCGCAGCCGCTGGAACGGACCGTGGCCGCCGTCGCCGAGCCGGCGCACCGTACCGCCGACCCCGGCCACCCCGTCGCGCACCTGCCAGGCGTCGGCCACGTCCAGCGCGGCCACCGGGGCGCCCTCGCCGTCGGTGAGCACCAGCACCCGGCGCGCCGGGTCGCGCGGATCGAGCCCCTGGGCCAGCGCCGCGGGCACCTGGAGGGTCACCGCGACCTGCCACGGGGTGTCGTCGGCGAGCCGGCCGCGGCGGCTGACCGAGACCAGGTCGGCGCGGGTCATGAAGCCGGTGAGCGGGGCGTACGCCCCGATCAGCAGCAGTTCCAGATCGGCGAGTTCACCGGGCCGCGGTGTGTACGCCGGCGCGTCCCGCAGCACCTCGTCCGGCAGCACCCATCCGTTGCTCATCAGACCCCCAACCCGCTGACCGGCACACAGTTTCTCAGTCGACCGTGAATCGGTCGAGAGCGCCACTCCACTCCCGTCCGGTCGGCGGCACGACCGGCGGTGGGAGGCGGCGACCCGGGTCGGCGGGGGTGTGGCGACCTGGTGCCGGTGCGGTGCGCAGGATCAGCCGGCCGGGTCCAGCGGCGCGGCGCCGAACGAGACGGCGAACCGCTTGCACCAGATGGAGACGCTGGTCAACCCGGCCAGGTCGACCCTGGCCGGGATCTCGTAGCCCTGGTCGCCCCGGTTGCCCTTGAGCCGGCCCAGCTCGACCCACCGGCCGTCGTCGAACACCCGCCACCCTGCGGTGCCGGTGCGCACCGGCTGGTCGGTGAGCCAGACCCGCAGGTCCGGCCCGTTCGACGTGTCCAGCCCGACCAGTTCCAGCCGGTGCCGGCCGTCCGCGCCGCGGACGATCCGGGCGGTGCCGGAGGTGTCGTGCTCGTGGGTGACGAACGCGCCGCTGCGGACCACCGTCGGGCCGGCGGGCGGGGACGCCGGGGCGTCGGCGGGGGTCGCCGGCCCGCTCGACGCGGCGGTGGCCACGGCCGACAGATCCTCGTCGACCTCGGCGTCGGTGACCAGCTTCCACGGCTGGAACCACCAGAGGCCGAGGGCGGCGCCGGCGCCGACCACGGCGACCGCCAGCCAGGTCAGGGGCGTACGGAACAGGCGGCCGCGCATGGCTCCAGTCTCGCCGCCGACCGACGGGCGGTCACCGGGCCGGGTGGTTACGGGAGCCTTACCGATCCGGCCGGGCCGTTCCGGCACGAAGACGTTCAGCGTGCTCAGCCACCGGCTGAAGGAACGGTTCCTGGCCAGCAGCGCACCGAGAGCCTGCGCGACGACGAGGTGGTCACCGGGGGAGGCGGCGGCTGACCGCCCAGCGCGCCCGCCGCCACAGCCCCACCCGGTCGCGCACCACCGGTCGGGCGCCGTCGGCGGAGAAGTGCAGGACGAGCGCCAGGGGCGTGTCAGCGGTCCACCCGGCACTGGTGATCCGGGCCTTCAGGAACCAGGTGCCCCTCGTCCGGCCGGAGTTGAGCCGGTCGAGGTCGATCGTGGCGGTGGCGTGGTGGACGAGGTGCAGCGTGCCGTCGTCCGCGGTGCCGGTCACCTTCTCGGTCCGGAAGGTGACCGGCAGGAAGACCTCCTCGTTGGTCTCCCGGCGCCGGGCGATCAGGTCGAGCCGGCTCTTGTCGAGCGTGCCGGTCGAGTCGCTCAGCGCCGGGTCGACGCCGGTCACCGGCAGCACCAGCACCTCCCGGCCACCGTCGGCGGCGAAGGTCACCGGTCGGCCCCCGGACTCCAGGTGGGCGGAGACGGCGACGGTCAGGGTCGAGTCGCTCAGCTCACGGCGGTCCACCGCGCCGGTGGCCGCGATGCCCGTCTCCCACTCGGCGAGCCGGCGCAGGTCGTCCACCCGCCCCTGCTCGGCGAGGTGGGCGGCCACCCGTTGCAGTGGCGGCAGCCCGGCGGCGACGCCGGGCGCGAAGCGTTCCCGGATGATCTGCCGTACCTCGTGGGCGACCTGGTCGGCCCACTCCGGCGGGGCCTCCAGTAGCCGCCGCCGGCGCAGCCGGTTGAGCATCTCGTGGCGCAGCCACCGTCGGTGCAGGCGGTCCCGCACCTCACCCGGTGCGATGTGCGCGTCGACGATGTCGAGCGCCTCGCGCAGGCCGGCGAAGTAGCTGGCCGGGTCGAAGAACTTGCGGGCCGTGACGTTGCCGGCGTCCTGGCGCCGCCGGTGGTGGTAGCAGGTGTAGTCGGCCAGGACGCAGGTCCGCTTGGAGAGCAGGTAGGCCCGGACGACCATCCGGTGGTCCTCCAGCCGCAGGTGCGGCCCCTCCGAGAAGCGCAGCCGGTGTTCGTCGAGGAAGGACCGCCGGAACAGCTTGTGGCAGGTCAGGCTGTCGATCAGCGGGGAATTGGCGAGCGTGGCGTCGAACCGGTTGCGGCGGAACAGCTCGCGGGGCACCCGGCGGCCGTGCCCGGCCATCTTGCCGACCACCACGTCGGCGTCGTGCGCCGTCGCGCAGTCGTGCAGGCGTTCGAGCGCCTCGTCGCCGAACCAGTCGTCGTCGTCGGCGAAGAAGACGTACTCGCCCCGGGCCCGCTCGATGCCCAGGTTGCGCGGTCGCGACGGCCAGCCGGAGTTGGGGATGTGCAGCACGTGCAGATGCGGGTGCGCGGCGGCCAGCTCGTCCAGCCGGGCCGGCGTGCCGTCGGTCGAGCCGTCGTCGACGAAGATCACCTCGAACTGGTCGGGCGGCAGCGACTGGCGCAGTAGCGAGGCGACCAGCTTCTCGATGTGCGGCCCACTGTCGTGCACCGGAACCACGACGCTGACCCGGGGCGCCCTGGTGTCGAGGGTCATCTGTCCTCCGGTGGGCTCGGTACCGCTCGGAATGGTGTCCGGACAGTCGTCGACGAACGGCACCATTCTGGTCTCGATTCCGCGCGCTGTGGGGGCGGGACGTCGGGACCCTAGGGGACCCTGCCGGCAGAATCAGGGGAGCGCCAGGGGTTCACCAGGCCCGCGACGGGCGCGGAATGCCTACGCTGGGCGGCGTGACACTCATCGCGACCGAGTCGCTGACCAAGACGTACGGGGGTGGGGTCACCGCGCTGGCCGACCTGACCGTCGCGGTCGAGCCCGGGATCATCGGCCTGGTCGGCGCGAACGGCGCCGGCAAGTCGACGCTGATCAAGATCCTGCTCGGCCTGCTCGCCCCGACCAGCGGCCGGGTGCGGGTGCTGGGCCTCGACCCCACCACGGAATCCGCGGGCGTCCGCGCACGGGTCGGCTACATGCCCGAGCACGACGCCCTGCCGCCCGACCTCACCGCCGCCGAGCTGGTCACCCATCTCGGCCGGATCAGCGGCCTGCCGCGCACGGTGGCCCGCGAGCGGGCCTCCGAGGCGCTGCGGCACGTCGGGCTCTACGAGGAGCGCTACCGCCCGGTGGGCGGCTACTCGACCGGCATGAAGCAGCGGGTGAAGCTCGCCCAGGCGCTGGTGCACGACCCCGATCTGCTGCTGCTCGACGAGCCCACCAACGGCCTCGACCCGGCCGGCCGGGACGCCATGCTGGCTCTGGTGCACCGGATCGGCACCGAGTTCGGCATCTCCGTCCTGGTCTGCTCGCACCTGCTCGGCGAGGTGGAGCGGATCTGCGACACCCTGGTCGCCATCGACGGCGGGCGGCTGCTGCGCGCCGACCACATCTCCGCCATGACCTCGGCCACCGACGTGCTCGCCGTCGAGGTCAGCGAGGGCACCGAGGAGTTGGCCGCCCGGCTCGCCGCGCTGCGCCTGCCGGTGCGCCGGGACGGCCGCCTGCTGCTCGTCGAACTCGCCGACGACGCCACCTACGACCTCATCCTCGGCGCGGTCGCCGAGCTGGACCTGCCGCTGCACCGGCTGGACCAGCGCCGGCACCGGGTGGCCGAGCTCTTCGCCACGAGGGAGCCCAGCCATGCCTGAGCCCACCGGCGTCATCCACGACATCGGATACCAGCGCTACACCGGCCCCCGGCTGGGGCGTCGCCAGGTCTTCGGCGCGCTCTACCTGCACGGCCTGCGCACCGCCTTCGGCCTGGGCCGCAGCGCCAAGGCCAAGATCTTCCCCTGGCTGGTGGTCGGCATCGTCACCGTGGTGGCCGCCGGCGCGACCGCGGTCCGCAGCCAGATCGGCGAGGTGGTGATGACGTACGCCCAGTTCGCCGACAACATGAGCTGGCTGGTCATCTTCTTCGTCGCGGTGGTCGCCCCCGAGATGGTCTCCCGGGACCTGCGCAGCGGGGTGCTGCCGCTCTACTTCTCCCGGCCGCTGCCCCGGTCGGACTACCCGCTGGCCAAGCTGCTGGCGATGGCGACCGCGCTCTGGCTGCTGCTCGGCGCGCCGCAGCTGGTGATGTTCCTGGGCGCCGCCTTCACCACCGGTGACGGCATGCGCGGGGTCTGGAACGAGCTGCTCGACCTGCTGCCCGGGCTGCTCTACGCCGGGCTCTGGGCGGTGGTCTTCGCCTCGATCGGTCTGCTGGTCGCCTCGCTCACCGGCAAGCGGGCCTTCGCCGCCGGCGGCATCGTCGCGGTCTTCCTGATGACCACGCCGATCGTCGCCACCCTGTCGGTCATGCCGTCCCGGGCGGTGAACGAACTGGCCTTCCTCGCCTCGCCGTCGACGCTGGTGCAGGGCGTGGGGGTCTGGTCCCTCGGCGACCTGCTGATCACCGAGGAGGGCGCCGGCCAGGCCGAATCGCTGATCGGCGACTTCGGCCCGGTCTACGCGGTCGCCGCCGTGCTGCTGGTGGCCGCCTGCGTCACCCTGCTGCTGGCCCGGTACCGGAAGGTGGCCGCCCGATGAGCACGACGAGTGCCGACACCCGGCCCACGGCGGCCGGCGAGCCCTCCGCCCCGACCGTGAGCATCCTGGAGCTGGCCGGCGTCTCCCGCTGGTACGGCAACGTGGTGGCGGTCAACGACGTCAGCATGAGCCTCGGCCCGGGCGTCACCGGGCTGCTCGGCCCGAACGGCGCGGGCAAGACCACCCTGCTGCACATGATGGCCGGCTTCCTCGCCCCGTCGCGCGGCGCGGTCACCCTGGACGGCCGGCCCACCTGGCGCAACCCCGACGTCTACCGGCGACTCGGCCTGGTCAGCGAGCGGGAGGCGGTGCACGCCTTCCTCACCGCCCACGAGTTCGTGCTGGCCAGCGCGAGGCTGCACCGGCTGCCGGACCCGGCGGAGGCGGCCCGGCGGGCGATCGCGCTGGTCGAGCTGGAGAGCGCGCAGGACCGCCGGATCGGCACGTACTCCAAGGGCATGCGGCAGCGCGCCCGGGTGGCGGCGGCGCTGGTGCACGACCCGCAGGTGCTGCTGCTCGACGAGCCGTTCAACGGGATGGACCCGCGCCAGCGGCTGCACATGATGGAGCTGCTGCACCGCCTCGGCGACGCGGGCCGCACGATTCTGTTCAGCTCGCACATCCTGGAGGAGGTCGAGCAGGTCTCCGGCACTGTCCAGGTGATGGTCGCCGGCCGGCTGGCCGCCTCCGGCGACTTCCGTACCATCCGGCGGCTGATGACCAACCGGCCGCACGTGTTCGCGGTGCGCTCCACCGATGACCGGGCGCTGGCGGTCGCGCTGATGGCCGAGGCGTCGGTGACCGGCGTCGAGCTGGACCGCACCGGCCTGACCGTCCGGGCCGGCGACTACGGCGCGTTCACCCGGGCGCTGCCGCGGATCGCCCTGGCGCACGGCATCCGGGTCCGGCAACTGGTGCCCGAGGACGAGTCCCTGGAGAGCGTCTTCTCCTACCTGGTGGAGGCCTGACATGTCGACCGTTTCCTGGATCACCGCGCGGGGACTGTTCGGCCGTCGCCGGTTCCTCCTGCTGCTGCCGCTCCCGGCGGTGCTGGTGCTGCTCGCCGTGCTCTCCCGCGCGCTCGGGGTCGACCCGGGCGAGTGGGGGCCGGCGGTGCTGGTCGGCCTCGGCCTGGCCGTGGTGCTGCCGGTGGTGGCCCTGATCGTCGGCACCGGCGTGCTGGGCGCCGAGATCGACGACGGCACCGTGGTGCACATCCTGACCAAGCCGCTGCCGCGCTGGCAGATCGTGCTGCCGAAGCTCGCGGTGGCCACCGGCGTCAGCGCGGTCACCGTCGCGGTGCCGCTCTACGTCGCGGGCGTGCTGGCCGATTCGGTACGCCTCGGACTGGCGCTGGCGGCCGCCGCGTCGGCCGGGGCGCTGGCCTACTCGGCACTGTTCGTGGCGCTCAGCCTGGTCACCCGGCGACCGGTCCTGCTCGGCCTGGTCTACGTGCTGATCTGGGAGGGGCTGCTGGGCAACTTCGTCAGCGGCACCAAGGTGCTCTCCATCCAGCAGTACGTGATCGCCCTCGCCGACCGGCTCGCTCCGACCGGGCTGCTGGAGGCCGACGTCTCCGTGCCGGTGGCGGCGGTGATGACCACGCTGATCAGCGTCGGCTTCACCGTGCTGGCGATCGACCGGCTGCGCTCGTTCAGCGTGGCCGGCGAGACCAGCTGAGCGGCGCCGGCCGCGTGCCGTCACGCGGCCGGCGCGCCGGGCACGCTCCCGGTGGACGTGCTCGACGAGGGCGACACGGTTCCACGAGGGTGATACCGCTGAATCATCATGATGACTCGGCGGTATCACCCTCGCGCCGTACCGGCCCGGCCGGCCGGGCGGTTCCGGGCTGGGCGTCCTCCCCGGCGCCGGCCCGCCACCGCGGCGGGCCGGCTGGCGCCAGGGGCGTCCGGCGGGCTACCGGTGGGCGGATGGTAGGGCTGGCCGGATGGTCCGGGCCGGCCCGGTCGGCGAGGCTGGACGGGTGAGTGCAGAAGCGGGACACGTCCTGCCGCGCCAGCCGTACCCGGCCGCGCGGCACTGGCTGGTGAGCCTCGCGGCGGCCGGGCTGGCCGCCGCGGTGACCACGACGGCGGCGCAGGGCAGCGGCCACTTCCACTGGTGGGCCGGGTTCGTGCTGATCCCGGGCGCGCTGATCGCGGCCACCGGCGGCCCACTGCTGGCCCGCGGCGGCGGGCGGGCGTTCGCCGGGTACGTGGTCGCGTGTCTCGGCACGCTGGTCTTCGCCGTCGGTGCGCTGCTGATGTTCGGCGTGATGGGCCGTGGCTGGCCGGTCATGATCATCCTGCCCTGCCTGGCGGTCGCCGGCACCTACCTGTGGCGGCCGGCGCATCCGCTGGCCCGTGGCCTGCACCGGGCCGCCGCCCTGCTGGCCCTGGCCGGCGCCCTGCTCGGCGGCACCTTCCAGCTGATCCGGGCCGGTCTGGTGGACTTCGGCGACACCGGCTGGTGGGGCGCGTACCTGATGCTGGCCGGGGTGATCGTGCTCGGCAACGCGGTCGAGCTGACCCGGCACCGGATGCCGTACCGGCTCCAGGCGATCACCCTGCTGGTCGGCCCGGCCGTGATCTCCTTCCTGCTCGGCCTGCGCTTCCTGCGCGGCTGGTGACTCTGCGAAGGCCGAGCCCGCCCAGGCTCCCCGCTGCCGCGGCGAGCAGGGCCAGCATGACGATGGCCAGGAAGATCTGCCCGTGCAGGCCGAGGACGAAGACGGTCTGATCGGCGAACTCCGGGTCGTAGGTGGCCGTCCCGGGGAACAGCAGCGCGCCGATCATGCCGAGCCAGGGGGTGGCCAGCACCACGGTGGCGCAGCGCAGCCGGGCGCGCGGATCCACACCCTGCCGGGCCGCGAGGACCAGACCGGTGAGGCCGAGCAGGACGGTCATCACCATGTACTGGGCGTCGTGGAACTTGGCGTGCGGTGGCCAGTGGGGATTGTGGGCGTGCTGTGCCGCCAGGTCGGGGATGACCAGGTCGGCGAGGACCGCGCTGACCGTCGTCACCAGTCCGACCACAATGATCAAGGTCCGGGGGAGGGGCATGGGTCTCCTCATGTCGTCGTCGCCGCCGGTTCAGTGCAGGCCCCGTTTGCCCGGGGTCCAGAACGGTTTGACCTTGATGGCGGTGCGCGGCCAGTGGCGCTCGCGGACCAGGAAGTCGCGTACCAGCTGACAGGTCCTGGCCTCGCCGGCCACGTACGCGGCCCCGGCCTCGCCCGGTAGGTCGAGGTCGGCCACGGCCGCGAGCAGTGCCGGGGAGGACGTGGCCGGCCGCCCGCGGCGATGGACCCGGCGCAGTGGCCGGGTTCCGGGCATGGGCAGGTCGTGCTCGGGGGCCTCGCTCTCCAGCACCCCGTGGACCTCGGCTGAGGCGTCCAGCGCCCGGATCATCGGCCCGAAGGCGGCGCTGGCGGTCTCCTCCCCGATGAACACGTGGTAGGGCGCGGGGCGGGTGAAGAAGTCGCCCTGCGGCCACCAGAAGGTCACCCGGTCACCGACCCGGGCCGCGCGTGCCCACCGCAGCCCGATGCCGTCGCCCCGGTAGAGGTGGATGCGCAGTTCGATGGCCCGCTCGTCGGGGTCGAGCTCCCAGATGGTGTACGTGCGCAGCGTCTCGGCCGGACGCAGGATGCCCGCCACCGACAGCGGGTCCAACAGCTCGATCCGGATGTGCTGGCCCGGGGTGTAGGGGAAGGCGATGGTCTCGTCGGCCACCAGCCGCAGCCGCCGCATGGTGGGCGTGACCTGCTCGGCGACGGTGATCGTGGCCTCCTTGGCGTACTTGCCGAAGACGCTGACCAGGGGGTTGCGCGTCGTGCGGGCCATGTCAGGAGTCCTCGGGTCGGGCGGCCGGCGCGGGCAGGCCGCGCCGGAGGTGAGCGGACCTGGACATCCGCCACCACACCGCGGTGAGGAGCAGCAGTGCGCCGGAGAGGATCCACCAGCGGAGTTCCACGACATCTCCTTAGAGGGTCTAGATTTTTTAGAGACCCTAAGAAAACATACTTACCCTAAGCTGTCAACGGCGGAACCGGGCGACAGGAGAGGTGACGATGCCCGCACCAACCGGCAGGCGAGCGAGACTGCGTCAGGCCACCCTCGCGGAGATCCACGCGGCCGCCCGGAAGCTGCTGGTCGAGCAGGGATCAGCCGCGGTGACGATCAACGCGGTCGCCCGCCAGGTGGGCATGAGCGGGCCGGCCCTCTACCACTACTACGCGGGCCACGACGAGCTGGTCGGCGCGGTGACCGCGGACTTCTTCCGCGAGATGGCCGCCGCGATGGAACAGGCCCGGGACGCTCGCCCCGACACGCCGGTCGGCGACCGCATGCTGGCGGTCTGCCGAGCCATGCGCGCCTGGGCCATCGCCCATCCGGCCGAGTTCGGCTGGATCTTCGCGAGTCCGGTCGCCGGGCCGAACCGCCGGCCGGGCTCGGTACGTCACCAGGCCGCCCAGCGGTTCGAGCAAGTCCTGCTTGACCTCACCGTCGAGCTGTGGCGGACCCGGCCGTTCCCCGTGCCCGACCTGGCCGACCTGCCCCCGTCCCTGCGCGAGCAGCTGACCGCCTACTCCGCCGCCATCGACGGGCAGCTGCCACCGGAAGCCGCGCACCTCTTCCTGACCTGCTGGGTCCGGCTGTACGGGCTGCTGTGCATGGAGGTCCTGCACCAACTGGACTTCGCCTACACCGACCTGGAGCCCGTCTTCGAGGAGTGTCTGCGCGAGCTGGCCGGCCTGCTCGGCTTCGGCTACTCCGGCCGGTCGTACGCCTGACGGCGCACCCGGCGCCCGGGACCCCGCCGCGCCGGGCGGGCGCGGCGGGGGTCGCGTCAGAACGCGCAGGCGATGACGAGTTCGGGCGTACGGTCGGGGAGCAGGTCCAGTTTGCTGATCCGGCCGGCGGCCCGCAGGTCGTCGGCGACCAGGGTCAGCTTCTCCAGCAGCGCGGCCGGGCCGAGCGCCTCGGCCAACGGCACCTCCGCCTTCATCGACAGCTTCCGCTCCGACTTGGCCCGCCGCACCTGGCTGAGCGCGTCACCGGCCAGCCGCAGCAGCTCCGGATCACCCTCGCCCTGGATCGCCCGGCCCACCTCGTAGGTGGTCGGCCACGGGGCCCGGTGCACCGAGCCGTACCGCCACCAGGACCAGACCTCCTCGGTCACGAACGGCAGCACCGGGGCGAAGAGCCGCAACTGCACCGACAGCGCGCTGGCCAGCCCGGCCCGCGCCGACCCGGCTCCCGGGCCGGAGCCGTAGGCGCGCTCCTTGACCAGTTCGATGTAGTCGTCGCAGAACCGCCAGAAGAACGCCTCGGTGGCCTGCAACGCCGCCGTGTGGTCGTACGCCTCGAGCGCGGACGTCGCGGTGGCGACCAGGCCGGAGAGTTCGGCGAGCATGGCGCGGTCCAGCGGCTCGGTCGCCGGCGCGCGTAACGCGTCGGCGGCGCCCAGCCCGAGGGCGAACCGGGACGCGTTGAGCAGCTTGGTGGCGAGCCGCCGGCCCACCTTGATCTGCGCCGGATCGAAGGCCAGGTCCATGCCGGGCTTGCCGTTCGCCGCCCAGTACCGGACCGCGTCGGAGCCGTGCTGCTCCAGCAGCGCCATCGGGGTGACCACGTTCCCCTTGGACTTCGACATCTTCTTCCGGTCCGGGTCGAGGATCCAGCCGGAGAGCACCGCGTCCCGCCAGGGCAGCACCCCGTGCTCGGCGTGGGCCCGGACCACCGTGGAGAAGAGCCAGGTGCGGATGATCTCCTGCCCCTGCGGGCGCAGGTCCATCGGGAAGACCCGGGCGAACAGGTCCGGGTCGGTCTCCCAGCCGCCGACGATCTGCGGGGTGAGCGACGAGGTGGCCCAGGTGTCCAGCACGTCCGGGTCGCCGACGAAGCCGCCCGGCCGCCCGCGCCGGGACTCCTCGTACCCGGGCGGGGCGTCGCTGGACGGGTCGACCGGCAACGCGGACTCCTCCGGCGTGAGAGGGTGGGTGAAGTCCGGCTCGCCAGCGTCGTCGAGCCGGTACCACACCGGCACCGGCACGCCGAAGAAGCGCTGCCGGCTGACCAACCAGTCGCCGGTCAGGCCGCTGACCCAGTGCTCGTAGCGGTGCCGCATGTGCTCCGGCACCCAACGCAGCTCCCGCCCCCGGGCCAGCAGCGCGTCGCGCAGCGCGGTGTCCCGGCCGCCGTTGCGCAGGTACCACTGCCGGGTCGAGACGATCTCCAGCGGCCGGTCGCCGCGCTCGTAGAACTTCACCGGGTGGGTGATCGGTCGTGGCTCGCCGACCAGGTCACCCGCGTCGGCCAGCAGCTCGACGATGGTCCGCCGGGCGCCGTTGACGGTCTGCCCGGCCAGCGCCGCGTACGGCTGCGCCGGCACGCCGGCCGGCGGTTCGGGCAGCAGCCGGCCGTCCCGGCCGATCACCACCCGGGTGTCCAGCTGGAGTTCGCGCCACCAGGTCACGTCCGCGAGGTCGCCGAAGGTGCAGACCATCGCGATGCCGGTGCCCTTGGCCGGGTCGGCCAGCGGATGCGCGCGCACCGGCACCTCGACCGCGAAGAGCGGGCTGCGCACGGTGCCGCCGACCAGGTCGGCGTAGCGCTCGTCGTCGGGGTGGCAGACCAGCGCCACGCAGGCCGGCAGCAGCTCCGGGCGGGTGGTGTCGATCAGCACCTCGCGCCCGCCCGGCCCGGCGAACCGCAGCCGGTGGTACGCGCCCGGGCGCTCCCGGTCCTCCAGCTCCGCCTGGGCGACCGCGGTGGCGAACCCGACGTCCCAGAGGGTCGGCGCCTCCGCCTGGTAGGCCTCGCCCCGGGCCAGGTTGCGCAGGAACGCCCGCTGGGAGGTGGCCCGGGCCGCCCGGCCGATCGTGGTGTACGTCAGCGACCAGTCCACCGACAGGCCGAGCCGGCGCCAGAGCGCCTCGAAGACCTGCTCGTCGGCGACCGTCAGCCGCTCGCACAGCTCGATGAAGTTCTGCCGGGAGATCGGCGTCGGGTCGCGGCGGGCGGCGTCGCTGATTGGGGTGGCCGGCGGCCGCCAGCCCGGGTCGTACGGCAGGGCGGGATCGCAGCGCACCCCGTAGACGTTCTGCACCCGCCGCTCGGTGGGCAGGCCGTTGTCGTCCCAGCCCATCGGGTAGAAGACCGCCCGGCCGCGCATCCGCTGGAACCGGGCCACCAGGTCGGTGTGCGTGTACGAGAAGACGTGCCCCATGTGCAGCTTGCCCGATACGGTCGGCGGCGGGGTGTCGATCGCGTACACGTCGGATCGCTGCTTCGAGCGGTCGAACGCGTACGTGCCCTCCTCCTGCCAGCGGCGCGCCCAGGTCTCCTCGAGCCCGTCCAGGGTCGGACGCTCGGGGACGCCGGCGCGGGCCGTCCTCGCCGTATCGGTCATCCGTCGATCGTAGGCAGCGGCCGGTGACCGGACCACGCGTTAACCCGCGCGCCGCGGCCGAATTCGGGCCGCTCGGCCGGCCGACCGCTGCCGCACGTCGTCGCCCGGTGTCGGGCCGTCCCGACGGGACGGCGGCGGTTGGTCGGTTGTGGCACCATCGGCCTCCATCGCGCTCGGGAGGCCGCTCATGGCTGTGGAACCGCAGTCCCGTCCCACCATGCCGGTCGGCGAGACGGTCGCTGGCGCGTTGGCCGCGTTGGCCGTGGGCGCGTACTTCGCCACCGAGCCGGTACGCGTCGCCGTCTACGCCGGCATCGAGGGCCTGGTCAGCCCCGGGTGGACAGTGGCCGGGCTGCTCGCCGCCCCCGTCCTGCTCCTCGCCCTGGTGGCGCCGCTCCTGCTCACCCGGGTCGGCGGCTGGTGGCTGGCGGCCGCCGGCCTCACCGCGCTGGCCGTCGTCGACCTGGTGCCGGCGCTGACCGGCGAACCCGACCAGCTGCCCCGGTCCACCGCGATGGTCCTGGTCGCGGTGGCCGGCGGCGGCCTGGCGGTGGGCGGGACGCTGCTCGCCCTCGCCCAGCTCGGCCGGCGGTCGCGGCAGGTGGTCGCCGTCGCCTTCGCGGCCGGGGTGGTGCTCCAGCCAGCCACCCCGCTCGCCGACCCCGGCCGTTCCGCCGACACCGCCGTCGACCTGGTCGCCTGGGTGGCTCTGCTGCTGGTGGCGGGCGCGGCGCTGCTGACCGGCGGCGGCGCGTTCACGGTGCCCGGCCCGCCGGTCCGGCGGGGCGTGGTGCCGCTGGCCGTCGCCGTGGCGGCGGCCGCGGCGGCCGTGCGGTGGTGGCTGGTGGAACGGTCGTCGCCCCGGTTGCCCGCCGAACGGGACGTGCTGGCGGCACCCCCGCCGGACCGGCCGTACCAGATCGGGTTGGCCGTGCTCGCCGCGATGGTGCTGGTCGGCTACGCCTGGTACGCCTGGCGTGCCACTGGCGCCCGCTGGGTGCTGGCGGCCTACGTGCTGGGCCCGGCCACGCTCTACGGCCTCGGCGGCGTCTCGGACCGGGCCTCGGCGCTGCTGCTGCCACTGGTCCTGGCGGTCGTCGCCGTCGCCGTCGTGGTCACCCGGTACGCCGACCGGGCGCTGCCCTGGGACGCGGTGGCGCTGCTGCTGCTCGGCGCGGCGTACGCGCTGGTCGCGGAGGTGTCGTTCGGGCGCGAGGAGGCCTCGACCGCCGGGCATCTGCTCGTCCTCGCCTTCGCCCTGGCCTGGGCCGTCGCCTTCCTCCGGGCGGCGGGCCGGCCGGACCCGGCGCCGGACCCACCCGCCGGGCTGCTGACCCTGGGCGTCGCCGCGCTGCTGCTCGGCTGCCAGCTGCTGCTGCCGGTGCTGCTCGGCGCGGGGGAGGCTCAGCCCGCGGTGCGCACCTGGGGGCTGCCAGCGTTGGCCGCCGGGGTCGCCCTGGTGGTGGTGCTGCTCTTCGCCGTCGACCTGTCGACCCGTGACCGGCGGCGCACACCCCCCGCCGACCCGGCGTCGGTAACCGCCGACCCGGCGTCGGTAACCGCCGATCCGGCGGACCCGGCTCCGGTCACCGGTGACCCGGCCGAGTCCGCTGCCGGGGAGCGGGCCACCGGCCCGACCTGAGCCGCCGCCGCACCGGCCGTCGCCCAGGCTGGCCGCGCCGCCCGTGGGCGCGGCCAGCAGGGGCCGCTCAGGGTGCGATCGGGCCGAGCAGCGGGCCGCGGGTGGGTAGCACGAAGCCGAGCCCGGTGCGCGCGTTGACCCGGTCGAGGATGGTGGAGACCGGGGCGTAGTAGTTGCGCTCGTTCGGGTTGGTGCAGGCGCCCTGCCCCGGGTCACCGTCGGAGAGGATGCCCAGCGCCTTGCCGGTCGACTCGACGAAGAGCGGGCCGCCGCTGTCGCCTGGCCGGGCGCAGATGTACACGTCGATGCCGCCGCTGCCCCTGCCGAAGACCTCCCCGCACCGGGTGCCCGGCACGTAGCCGGTGCCGGCGCCCGAGTCGACGTACGTCTCGCCCGCCTTCGGCGTGTACGCCGACCCGGTGGCGCAGACGATCCAGCCGACCTGGACCGCGCTCGCCGCGACGTACCCGGTGATCGGCACGTCCCGGCTGCCCTCCTCGTCGGTGCAGTTCGGGTTGTCCGACACGCACCAGTAGTTGACCAGGTTGACCGGGTCGGTGGTGGCGCGGCGCGGGTACGCCCAGCGGTCCGCCGCGCCCGGTTGGTACGGGATCACCGCGTAGTCGGTCGGGTAGGCGTTCTCGGCCAGCACCGGGCTGGTCGACTCGACCCCGACCGGCACCTTCGGCCCGAGGAACTGGTGCCAGGTGCGGTCCTGCTCCTGGTGCCGGCCACCGACCACGCAGTGCCCGGCGGTCAGCACGTAGTACGCCCCGGAGCGGGCGCGGAGGTTGAAGCCGGAGGTGCAGCCGCCCACCGTGTCGTCGTCGCGGGGCACGTCGAGCCGGATGCCGCCGCGCATCGGCGCCTGGGCGCAGTAGCGCGGGTCGCACGCCTTCTGCACGGTGCCGGCGGGCAGCCGGGTACGCGCCTGCGCCGGCACCCCGGCCGCGCCGAGCGCGTCGGCCAGCCGGGGATCGTCGGCGGCCACCACGTCGCCGGTGAGCACCGTCACCTCGTTCGCCTGCACGTCGACCACCACGTCGCTGCCGGCGGTGGCGTCCAGGGCCGAGGCGAGCCGGGTCGTCCCGGCGGTGAGCTGCCGCAGCGAGTGCCGCACCGGCACCACCTTGACGTGTGCCGCGTCCGGCAGGCCGGCCACCGCCGCGCGCAGCGGCGCCGGGTCGGTGGCCGCGATGGTCAGCACCCCGCCGCCGGCCTGGTCCAGCCACATGCCGGCGTACTGGTCGGGGAAGCGGGTGGTCAGTTCCTCGGCGAGTGGCGCGGAGAGTTCCTGGAGAGCGAGCCGGCGGGCCGCCTCGTCGGCGCCGAGCCGGTAGCGGGCCCGCAGGTAGGAGGTGGACGCCGGGCCGTCCTTGGCGACCGCGCCGGCCGGGCGGGCAGCGCCGGCCGCGGCAGCCGAGCCCGGGGTGGCGGACGGGCGGGCCGCGCCGAGGCCGGCCGTTCCGGCCGGTCCGCCCGGATCCGCGTCGGTCGCGTCGGCCGTCGCCGCGGCGAGCGGGCCGCCCGCCGGCTCCCGGTCCGCCCCGGACGCCAGCACCACCGCCGTCGTCCCCAGCACGCAGGCGGCCGTGGCCAGCCCCGCGATGATCATGCGCCGTCGTGTCCGCAAGCCCACACCTTCCCCCGTGTGTCCGGCGCCGCGCCCGCGATCCTGCCGAGGCGGCGGCGCAGTGGCTGGCTGATTGTAGTCAGAGCAGCGATTCGCGCCACTGCCGGTGCAGCTCGGCGTACCGGCCGCCGCCGGCGGCGAGCCGCGCGGGCGGGCCGTCCTCGACGATCCGACCGCCGTCGAGGACCAGCACCCGGTCGGCGATCTCCACGGTGGAGAGCCGGTGCGCGATCACCAGCGCGGTGCGGTCGCGCAGGATGGTGCCGAGCGCGCGCTGCACCAGCCGCTCGGTGGGCACGTCCAGCGACGAGGTCGCCTCGTCCAGAATCAGCACCGTCGGGTCGGCCAGGAAGGCCCGGGCGAACGCGACCAGCTGCCGCTGCCCGGCGGAGAGCCGGCCGCCGCGCCGGTGCACCTCGGTGGCGTACCCGTCGGGGAGGGCGGCGATGAAGTCGTGCGCGCCGATCGCCCGGGCGGCTGCCTCGACGGCGGCGTCGTCGGCGCCCGGCCGGCCGAAGCGGATGTTCTCCGCGACCGTACCGCCGAACAGGTGCGTCTCCTGGGTGACCAGCACCACCGCCCGGCGCAGCTCCGCGTCGGCAACGTCCCGCAGGTCGACCCCGTCCAGGCTCACCGTGCCGGCGAGCGGGTCGTGGAACCGGGCGAGCAGCTTGGCGATGGTCGACTTGCCCGCCCCGGTCGGCCCGATCAGCGCGACGGTCTGCCCGGCCGGGACGGTCAGGTCCAGCTCGGTGAGGATCGGCGTCTCCGGCCGGTAGCCGAAGGTGACCGCGCGGAACGCCACCGCACCGCGCGGCGGCCCGGCGGGCAGCGGTACGGGCCGGGTCGGCTCGGCCACCGCCGGTCGCTCGTCGAGCACCCCGGCGAGCTTCTCCAGCGCGGCCGTGGCCGACTGCAACGAGTTGTAGAACTGGCTCAGCTCCTGCATCGGTTCGAAGAACCGCCGCAGGTAGAGCAGGAACGCGGCGAGCACCCCGACGCCGGTGGCCCCGCCCAGCACCCGCCAGCCGCCGTAGCAGAGCACCACCGCCACGGTGACGTTGCCGATCACCTTGATCCCCGGCGAGTACGTCGCGATCAGCCGGAACGCGTCCCGGCTGGCCCGCCGGTAGTCGTCGTTCACGGCGTCGAAGATGCGCTGGTTGCGCGGCTCCCGGCGGAATGCCTGGACCGCGCGGATGCCCCGGGTCGACTCGACGAAGTGGACGATGACCAGCGCCATCGCCTCCCGGGTGCGCCGGTACGCGCCGGCCGAGGCGCGGGCGAACCAGCGGGAGAGCCAGAACAGGAACGGAAAGGCGAGCAGCGTCACGGCGGCCAGCGGCAGGTCCAGCCAGAGCAGGATGGCGGCCACCGACACGATCGACAGCACGGCGAGGACCAGGCTGTCGATGCCGCCGTCGACGAGTTCGGCGATCGAGTCGAGGTCGCTGGTCAGCCGGGAGACCATCCGCCCCGACGTGTACCGCTCGTGGAACGCCACCGGCAGGCGCAGGAAGTGCCCGTACACCCGCTGGCGGAGGTCGAGCAGGACGGCCTGGCCGATCTGCGCGGAGCGGGTCAGGAAGCCGCGCCGGGCCAGAAACTCGACAGCGGTGGCCGCGCCGAACGCGCCGGCGACGGCGACCAGCGGGCCGGCCTCGCCAGCGCGCAGCGGCGGGATGGCCCGGTCGATGCCGAGCATCACCAGGTACGGCCCGGCCATCGCGGCCGCGTTCTGGCTCAGCAGCAACGCGACCGCCGTGCCGAGCGGGCGCCGGTGCGGGCGGAGCAGGTCGCGCAGCAGCAGCCGGCTGCGGGCCCGCAGGCGGGCCAGCGCCTCGGGGCTGTCCTCCTCGGCCTGGCTGCGGTCGGCCTCCGGGTCGGTGGCGATCCCGCGCCACCGGGTCAGGTCCGGCCCGTCGTCGGCCTCCTCGCCGGACCCGGCCTCGGCGGTCACGACCGCACCAGGCCGCGACCGCCGGGCGCCGGTTCGGTGGTCGCGTCCGGCGGCTCGGCGGAGAGCACCGCGCGGTACGCCGGCACCGTGGCGAGCAGGTCGGTGTGCCGGCCCACCGCGGCGATCCGGCCGCCGTCGAGCAGCGCCACCCGGTCGGCGAGCGCGATGGTCGACGGCCGGTGCACCACCAGCAGCGCGGTGGTCTCCCGCAGCACCCGCTTCAGCGCCGCCTCCACCAGCGCCTCGGTCTGCACGTCGAGGGCGGAGAGCGGGTCGTCGAGGACGAGCAGCGCCGGCCGGCCGAGCACCGCCCGGGCCAGCGCGAGCCGCTGCCGCTGCCCGCCGGAGAGCGACAGCCCCTGCTCGCCGACCCGGGTGGCCAGCCCCCACGGCAGGTCGTACGCGAAGTCGGCCTGGGCCAGCGCGAGCGCGGCCCTCACCTCGTCCTCGCCGGCGTCCGGTCGGCCCAGGGTGAGGTTCTCCCAGACCGACATGGAGAACAGCGTCGGCTCCTCGAACGCCACCCCGACCAGCCGGCGCAGCGAGGCCAGCCGTACCTGCCGCAGGTCGTGCCCGTCGAGCGTGATCCGCCCACCGGTCACCTCGTGCAGCCGGGGCACCAGGGAGAGCAGCGTGCTCTTACCGCAGCCGGTCGCGCCGACCAGGGCCAGCGTCTCGCCGGGCTCGACGGTCAGCTCCACGTCGCGCAGCACCGGCGTGCCGGCCCCGGGATAGTGGAAGCTGACCCGCTCGAAGCGGAGCCGGCCGCGGACCGCGGCGCGGGGCAGCGACACCGCGCCGGGGGCGTCCACGATGGCCGGCGGGGTGTCCAGCACCTCCTGGACCCGGTCGGCCGCGGTGGCCGCCTCCTGCCCGTTGGCGATGATCCAGCCCAGCGACTGCACCGGCCAGATCAGCATCAGCTGGAGGCTGACGAAGGCGACCAGTTCGCCGATGGTGAGCACCCCGGCGGCGGCCGCCGCGGCCCCGGCCACCAGCACGACGCCCAGGGTCAGGTTCGGCACCAGGTCGAGCCGGGCGGAGGTGCGGGCGAGCAGCCGCCCCTTGCCCACCCCGGTGTCGTGCAGCGCCCGCGCGCCGGTGGCGAACCGGGCCGCCAGTTCCGGCCCCCGGCCGTACGCCTTCATGGTGCGCAGGCCCTGCGCGGTCTCCTCGACCAGCGTGGCGACGTCGCCCTGCTGGTCCTGCATCCGCCGGGACGCGGTGTGGTACGCGCGGGCGAAGCGGCGGCTGATCAGCAGCAGCGGCACCGCGCTGGCCGCGACCAGCAGCCCCAGCGCGGGGTGCAGCCGGATCAGCAGCACCACCACGACCACATAGGTGACCAGGTTGAGTACCAGGAAGAACAGGCCGAAGGAGAGGAACCGGCGGATCACCGACAGGTCGCTGGTGATCCGGGAGAGCAGCTGGCCGGACTGCCACCGGTCGTGGAAGCTGGCCGGCAGGCGTTGCAGGTGGGCGTAGACGTCCGCCCGGATGGCCGCCTCCATGGCCACCGACGAGGACGACTGCACCCACCGCCGGACGAAGATCAGCAGCGCCTCGGCCAGGCCGAGCAGCAGGGCCAGCCCGGCCAGCCGGAACAGGCCGGCCGGGTCCTGCCGGGCGACCGGCCCGTCCACCACCCGCTGGGCCACCAGCGGGATCGCGATGCTGGCCCCGGTGGCGGCGAGCGCGGCCAGCAGCAGCCAGCCGAACTCGACCGCGTACGGGCGCAGGTAATGGCGCAGTCGCCAGAGGTTGTGCAGCGGATGCCGGCCAGGACTGTGCAGCGGATGTCGGCCAGCCGCGACCCCGGGAGCCGGGTTGCCGTCGCTCTCCGCAGGCACTACCCGACGGTATCGGCAAACATGAGATCGACAGGTGTCAGCTTGCCGTCAACCGCCGCTCATGACCGAGAAGCCACTTCTTCACGTCCAGCCCCCAGCGGTAGCCGCCGAGGGTTCCGTCGGTGCGCAGCACCCGGTGGCAGGGGACGAAGAGCGCGGCGGCGTTGCGGGCGCAGGCCGCCGCGGCGGCGCGTACCGCCTGGGGGCGGCCGGCCAGCCCGGCGAACCCGGTGTAGGTGACCGGCTCGCCCGGCTTCACCTCGCGCAGCACGTCCCAGGCGTGCGCCAGGAAGGCGCCGCCGCTGTGCTGCCGTACCGGCACCCCGTCGATCGCGGTCAGGTCGCCGTCCAGGTAGGACGCCACGGCGGCGGTGATCGGGCCGAGGTCGGCCCGGTGCCGCAGCGGCGCCCGCAGGCTCGGGTGCATCACCGGCAGCAATTGCTGCGGATCGGCGGTGAAACCGGCCGCCCGGACCGCGCCGCCGGCGTCGACGAGGATGCTCAGCGGTCCGGTCGGGGTGGTGAGGACGGTGCTGTCGATGGTCGTGCTCATGCTGCTCTCCAGAGTCTGATCACCGCGTACGAGCGCCAGGGGCGCCACCGTTCGGCGTACGCGTCGAGGGTCTTCGGGTCGCTGGGCAGGCCGAGGGCGGCGGCGCCGCGGCGGACGGCCAGGTCGGTGGGGAGCAGGACGTCCGGGTCGCCGAGTGCGCGCATGGCCACGTAGCCGGCGGTCCACGGCCCGATCCCGGGCAGCGCCAGCAGCCGCCGCACCGCCTCCTCCCGGTCCCCACCCGGATCGAGGTCGAGCTCGCCGCCGGCGACGGCCCGGGCCAGCGCCCGAATCGTCTCCCGCCGCCCCGCAGGCATCCCGAACGCCCCATCCGCCAGCCCAGCCAC